>DCSU01000158.1:30140-69853 GCA_002325785.1 Bacteroidales bacterium UBA1458
TTACGGACCTTCGACTTTACGGACTTTCGACTTAATAGACCCTCAGACCCTCAGGCCTTCTGACCTTTAGACTTCTTTTTACTCTGGAAACCGCTTCTCTCTGCCTTTCCCCATCCCTTCTTTCCGCGCATGGCCTCAAGGTTACCCCTTACGGCAAAATAGGTATGAACCGGGTAGAAGAAGGGCTCGAGCATGGCCGTGCCTATCAGTCGAAGTACATCCCGTTTCCTGCGGTACTTGTGGAATGTTATCTCCTCAAAGAGGACAGCCCAGGTGGTCAGACTGACAGCAAAGCTATAGACGAAGAGGAACAGCAGCAGGAAGAATGGCAGGTTCAGAGAGCCGGTTATTGTGAGGTAAACGGTATAGATCATACCCAGGAAGGCAATCAGGGGCGCGGCCCACTCAAACAGGAGCCAGTACGGGTAACCCAGCAGGCCGAGACGGCCATAATGGCTGTTGAGCATCATCTTGCGGTGTGACCAGAGTGACTCTATAAGGCCCCTGGTCCATCTTGTTCTTTGCTTGCGCATCGATTTGAGGTCAGAGGGCACCTCTGTCCAGCAGAGCGGGTCAGGGATGTATGTGACCTCGTAGTTCTCCTTGTGTTCAGCCATGTAGCGTCTCATCCTAAGTACCAGCTCCATATCCTCTCCCACAGTCTTAACGTTGTAGCCCCCGGCCTTGATAACTGTCTCGCGATCAAACATCCCCATTGCTCCTGAGATGAGCATCAGCCCGTCGAGGTGACTCCATGCCATGCGGCCAAGGAGGAACGCGCGGGTATAATCAAGAACCTGCAGCCGTGGCAGGAATTTCTTTGGCAGGTTAATCTGCTGAATATGTCCGCGTTCGATATCACATGAGTTGACAATACGTATAACACCGCCGGTACCGATGACCTTCTTGTCCTTCTCCTCTAGGAAGGGCTTGACGAGCTTAAGGATGGAGTCGGCCTCTATTATTGAGTCCGCATCAATGGTCACTATGAGATTACTGCGGCTGATATTGATACCCGCATTGAGCGAGTCAGCCTTGCCTCCGTTGTTCTTGTCTATTACGGTAAGGCGGTTGTAAGCAGGGTCTTTCGACTTGTAAACGCCCCTGATTCTTTCGCAGGGGATCCGGTAATCAAAGTAATAGTTGACCCTCACCAGTTCGTATGATTCCCTGATCTTTTCAAAGGTATTGTCCGTTGATCCGTCATTGACGATGATCACCTCAAAGTTGTTGTAATAGAGTGAGAGCAGGGTCCGGATATTGTCAATTATAGTCTTGCTCTCATTGAAAGCAGGTGCAATGATGGTGATGCGCGGACTGAGGGGGGAGAGCACCAGCGAGTTGTAGTTGACATAACTGTTCTTGCGCAGGTATTTCCTGAGTGCCAGCGCCGAGTGAATGCCAAGCAGCAGGTATGACCCGAAGAGTACAAGGGTCAGATAGAATATCAGATGTGCAAAGATAAATCCCATGGTATTCAGTATATCCTGCGGTCAAGCACGTGCCTGACTATGATGTTATAGTTTTTATACTCCGACTTCATTACTTTGACAAGAGCCTGCACCCCGACCTCTCCCATATTCTCAATAGCCTTGACGGCCTCTATCTGCAACTGCACGTCGTCTTCCTTGTCAAGCACCAGCTTCAGGAATCCCAGCATGGATTGCTCAGGCATCTTCCCCATTGATTTTACTATCTCGAGGCAGTTATTGTATTCCTGGAACTTATACATGCGCTTCATGGTCTCCAGCGTACTTCTCAGGTCGAGGTCGCCGGCCACCTCCACCGCCAGCTGACTCACCCGCTGGTCGCGGTGCAGAAGCACCTTTCTTATCTCCGGTTCAGCCTCCTTCTGTTTGAATTCCCTGATCATCCTGAGGGCGAACATAACTACCGTCGGGTTGGATGAGGAAAGCCATTTCTGGAAATCGGGGACAGGTATCTCATGCTGTATGATAAGGTCATGAAGGGTAATCTGTTCCCACAATGAGAAGGGCCTCTTCATCTGTGACAGGAAATCAAAGTGGTTCTCATCGCTCAGTCTGACCAGGGATATCTGTGCCTCCATCCTGAGGATCTCATTTTTGGAATTGAGGACCGCGTACATTTCATCGTTACCGTCCCTGATACCCATGAAGGCCAGTTCCCTGAAGCCCTTGATCTTCTTGTGCCACTTAATGCTCCGGGCCCTGGCCAGGGAGTCCACATCAAGATTCAGCTCCCTGTAAAGCTTCATCAGCTTCGCCTCTGATTCGCCCTTGAGGTTGACGCTGACGTCTATCATCTGGTCAATGAGCACCTGTCTGCGGTAATCATCTGAGGCTATCTTTCTGAAATCATCCGATCCTGTATTTCCGAAGAGATAATCGATAATAAGCGACTGGTACTGTTCGAGAAGATACTGCCTGAGCCTGGCCTCCTTCTCCATCCTGTTCCTGTTGAGGAGGATGACAACCAGGAGGACTATCATTGTGATAAACGATCCGATGATGGTAAATATCAGGGCATTGACCAGTGCTACTGATTTGCCGAAATAGTTGTAGCGGGCGAGCCATGGGCTGTTCCCCCTGAGGAAGAATAGGTTGCTGAAATTACGCCTGACAGGTGTGTTTTCAGCCGTGAAAGTTAAGGAATCAGGTTCTGCTGTCTGTGCCGCCGCCGACAATTCTTTTCCGCTTACAGCCGGTTCTTCAGTTAGGGCATCAGCCGGTTCTGCGGGGAGTTTTTCTTTTGGCTGGTCCCCTTCCGGATTTTCACGTGAGGTCGCAGCCGTTTCATCGGCAACCGGTGATTCCTGTGCAACCTCCGACCCGGTGGAATATGTTGCCACTCTTTCAGTTTCAGGGAAGTATACCGGTATATAAAGGCAGGGCGAGCTCTCTCTCAGGGCGCCGTTAATGAAAACCTTGAACATTTTTGCATCCTCAATCACCTCCACCGGTATCCCGAGCATCTCGGTAAGTCTCTTCTGCATTGCTTCAGCGTTTGCCCGGCGGTTGAAGGCACCCATCTGAATTGCAAAATTTCCGCGTGAGAGTGATACCAGCCCGTCAACAGTCAGTTCAGAAGGGAATGATGAGAGTACTGTCACTGCCGCTTCAGGAATGACAGCATTAATTGAGTCGGCTTCAGAGGCCCTGGTCAGGATAATAGCCTGCATTGGTACATTGTGAAAGGCCAGAGCCAGCAATATGGTAAAAATCATCTTCATCTCACTTTCCCTATTCCTCTGATGATAGAGACGTTGCCCTCAAACCTGCTGCGATAATCCGAAGCGGCATAATTCTCATATGAAAATCCGGTACCCACCCTGACTGACCAGTAGGAGTTGATCTGGTTAAAGTATGTCAGCCTGATGCTTGCAGCCTTCTGCCTTTCGAGATCAGTTATAATGTCATATGGTTCATCGGGGGCGGTTCCGGCTCCGAGAGTCAACTGCAGGTAATCGGTTGTACCGAAGTATCTTCTTGCATTGACAAAAAACGAGGTGGTTACGCCTATATCCTTAAAATAGAAATAGCTTCGGCCGGAGAACCACCAGTTATTCAGGTATTTTTCAACCGAGATTGTACCGATCCAAATGCTTTGATGAAAATAGTAATAGTTGGCTCCGGCTGAGACGGCCCATCCTTTGGGGAGTGTCTGCCACAGTTCGAGAGCGGCCCTGTGGCGGGGGAACCATGTGCCGGGGCTGTAGGCGTATGCCACATAGGCATAGTTCGTTTTTGTGAGTTCGGGCCAGGCTTCCGCCGCAAACTGATAGTCAGTGCCGGTCAGGTTTGAAGGTTCTCCCAGGGTGATATGCCCGAGGTTCACTGATGCCACGGCCTGGCCCCATGAAAAGCGATGTCCGGCCCCCAGAGTGAATACTTGCCACAGCCTGTCATAAGGCTCTGAATAGGTATCGAACAGATAGCCTGCCCTGATATCTGTTGGGGGAGTGATTTGCTGCGACCTGTCGCGCGACCAGCGTCTTATGTCTCTCAGGGCTTCGAGTGCATCGCTGTTATCAGGGTCAGTAATGAGGAGAGTATCAATAACAGCGGCACCCTCTTCATAATGACCCTGCCAGGCAAGTATCCTGCCAAGCAGCACCCTTGCGTCGCCGTAAGCGGGAAACTGCCTGACAAGGTCGCGGGCTGAGGGTTCAGCCCCGGCATAGTCGCCGGAAAGCGCCAGTGATCTTATCCTTGAGTACTCCTCTTCAGGGTTGGTAATAGTCTGAGAATAGAGTCCGCTCCCGGTCAGAGCCGCAATGAAAATTGTTATCAGCAATAATCTTATACTCCTGTGATGCATAACTTATATGAGGGTTACCGCAGCCCTGATCTTGCTGATCAGGTCTTCCGGGTCAAATGGCTTTGTTATATAACCGCTTACCTTCATCTCCCCTGCCTGTCGCTGTACCTGTGGGTCACTGAAGGCGGAAACGATAAGAACAGGCGTCTGCTTCTTCAGGTCTGTACGGAGAAACCTGATAACTTCCAGTCCGCTGTGGTAAGGAAGGTGAATATCAACAATCAAAACATCGAAATCGGTCTTCCGGAGCATCTCGATAGCCTTGTGTCCGTCGCTTACTGTTACGGGATCAAACCCCTCTCTTTCAAGAACTACAGACATGGCTCTCAGCGCCAGTTGATTATCTTCACAGATAAGTATCTTCATTAGTGTTTTAGTTCTGACCTCCCGTTTACAATAGTATTGAGGCTGATATGAGGCCTCAGTTATACGACCGCCAAAAATGGCTCTTTTTATGCTCCCAGCAAAGAAAAGGCACCCTCAATTTGACCTGTGTTGATAAATCGGTGATAACCCACCTTCACGGTACGACTAAAAAAAACCTAAAGTTCCTTAATCCTCAGGTTCCGGAACCTGACCACAGATCCATGACCCAGAAAACCTATGTGTCCCTTGCTGTTCTTCAGTCCGGGGTGATCCTTCCCGTCGATTGTTCCCTTCTCTATTGCTTCGGCAATGTCACCGTCAACAATAGTGGCACCATTCAGAACCACCTTTATCCTTGTTCCCTTTACGGTCACCTCCTCATAGTTCCATTCGCCAACAGGTCTGAGGAATCCTCTTCTTGCAGGTATGACCCCGTAGACCGAACCGTGGTACTGATAGGGCTCCAGATCTGCAAAGATAGCTGCGGTATTATCGAGGATCTGCAGTTCCATGCCCACATAGGCGGCATCGCCTTCCTTCGGTGTCCGGATGGCGAGTCCGTTGTTGGCCCCCGGGGTGAGCTGAAACTCAAAGCGGAAGATAAAATCGGAATATTCCTTCACGGTGTACAGGTTTCCGCCGCTGTCATCTCCGGGCTTGATCACAATCATGCCATCCTCAACCGTGTATGAGACTTTGTTGCCATCCCAACTGTTGAGATCACTTCCGTTGAAGAGAGAGACGAAACCCTCCTCTTTCTCCTTCGGCGTAAGGACATATTCGGCAGACTTTATCTCACGTATATATATATCCCTGAAATTCAGATCGGTACCATGAGCTTGAAGCTCCACTGCTCCCTTTTCGAATATAGGGATGGTTCTGTCCCAGTAGTTCTCCATGATCACATTGTCTGTCACCATCTCGCCATTAAGCCATACAGAGACCCTCTCTCCTGTCATAAGGATACGGAAAGTATTCCATTGACCGACCGGATTATCTGCCACAGAAAGAGGTGCTGATGGATTAATCTGGTTGTTATAGAGTCCGCCTGAGCCCACCTGTGCACCGGCGTCTGTGCGTGATGTGTCCCATATCTGCACCTGTGGTGACCCGCGCAGGTAGATGCCGCTGTCGCCATCCCTGGTAATGCGCCAGTCGACATACATCTCAAAATCGCCGTAATCCTTTACGCTGCACATATTATCACCTGACCCGCTGAACCATATCATGCCATCCCTGACGCTCCAGTTATTCATCATCCTGATGTCAGCCTCCTTCTGCCTTGCGGCCAGTTCCTTCGCTTTCATCGCTTCCCTGGTAACAGGGTTGCCGACCAGCCCTTTCCACCCGGTAAGGTCGCGCCCGTTGAAAATAGATTCAAATTCTTCATCATCAGGCAGTTTCATTGATGCCACAGCCTCTTCAGCAGCTCTCATGACCTCCTCTGCGGGATCTGAGAGGTACTGTGAGATGAAGAACCCAGCCTGTCGTATATCCAGGGCAGCAGCCATCGCAATCATCTCAGCCTTCGCGTCCGGTGCCATGGCATATGGAGCTATATCTTTAAGCAGCAGCAGCTTGCGCTCAGGGGTGACGGTAGCCATGGAGACCATTCTAAGATAGGCGTCAAAAGCCGGCCTGCCGAAGGTTTTGTTTCCTGAGACGCAGATATCATAAAGGGCTGACGCGGCTGAATGATCTGACCAGTGAGAAAGCGCATCAAAACAGACATCGCGTGTCAGAGCATCGCCGTTTTCAAACTCGTACGCCACCCGCTTCAGTGCTTCATCTCCTCCTGTGGTAGCCAGCAGGGGCATGAGCCTAAGCTTATCTCTGCTCTTTCCAAGGGCCTCAAGTATCATATCAGACCTTTTTGCCGGATCGTCACTGCGCATTGCGGCACTCAGCAGGGCACGCTGCAGTACGGTAATCTCGCCCTTCTCAGACGTCTGCTCAAGCAACTGGATTATCTGCGGCTGATCGTCCCATGAGGCCAGAGAAGCCAGCGAGGTCAGTGCTGCTGCTCTCACAGCCATATCCTCCGCTGCGGTAAAGGGGTAAACCGTATTGAAATAATCGGTATCGCCTGACCAGGAAAGAAGCCACAACAGGGTTACGGTAGCGTGACCTCTTGAGGCCGTCAGTTTATCCGCCACCCTGGCCATGCTGGTGCTGTCGAGTATTGTTGTAAGGGCGTTGGCCGCTGCACGGTGGCCCTCTTCATTTTCATACTTCATTATCCAGGCCAGAAGCGGATCCACTGCTCTTTCACCCTGCAGTTTGGCAAGGGCCGTGACGGCCTCCCCGGCCAGATTCTGTTCCGGATCGTTCAGGACCTTCATCATAAGCGGAACGGCAAGTTCATCTCCCCTTTCGCCCAGCATGAAGAGTATCCCGGGTCTGGCATCACTGCTGACCTTTGCATACCTGTTAATCCATTTTTTTGTCACGTCACTACCCGGCATGGCAGCTGCCATCCGCAGCGCTCCTCCGCGTACCGCCACATCCTGATCATCGGCAGCCTCGAGCAGCATGTTCAGGGCACCATTGCCCTTTACCGCGGTTATGACACTCATTGCGGCCAGGCGCTGACTGGCCGTCGCAGGCGTATTACTTTTTGAAATGACCAGGTCTGTAATCTTCTCCATCTCCCTTGCATTGCCTGCAAGGCCTGCATTTCCTGCATAGAGTAATAACGACTGCACTGCACCTGTGGGATCCCATTTATAAGAGACCATCTCCGCCGCCTGCAACAGCAGAGGACCCGCTTTTGGATCACCCGTTGATGCCATGGCAAAGAGTGCTGCCGTCCGCTCTGCTTCGGAGCCCTTTTCATTCCAGGCAATATAGCTGTCAAGCGCGCCGGGATAATTGTTTTCCGCAAGAGCAACCATTATCTGGGCGGCACAGGGTGATGATGAGGCTCTAAGCACTGATGCCAGCAGATCAAGGGCAGCGTCGTTCCCTATAGACTGCAGGGTCATGACCGCGTCATCACAGCTCTCATCACTGCCTGCAAAGATGCTGAGCGCCTTTACTGCATCACCAGACCCTATCAGGTTAAGCTGTCTCATGAAGAAAACCCTCACATCCCTGTCTGTGGCAGCATTCATAAATTTGATGCACTGCTTCTCCCACTCTCTCACACGGGTGTCATCCTTATCACCCGATAGATGAGCCGTGAGTGATGAGACGGCATAACGTGCCCTGACATCGTCACCGGTGCCGGCAGGCAACACCTGTCCGCATATGATACCGGTTCCCTCCTCACCCAGCGAGTACATCTCTTCCATGAGACGTGCGGTAAGCTCCCTGCTGTCTGACGGCAGCCTGGCCAGCAGATCGGCCACCCGCGTCTCAAGGGTCCTAACATCCTGGGCATTGAGAGCTGCATGGAGCAGCAGCACAGCCGAGACAGTCAATAACGTTCTGAGTCTGTTCATGATTATCGTGTTGTTTAATATTTTACATATGCCATTCGCCTCGCATAGGCTGGTCGATCAATTTATTTGCCGCATCATCACCGACAAAGAGCTGGTTCACCGGATCAAACCTGAGGTTTCTGCCCAGGCGTAGTGCAACGACACCCATGTTTACTATAGTGCATGACCTGTGCCCGTTCGTCTCGTTTAGGGCAAAGGGTTTTCTTGTCCTTACCGACTCTGAGAAAAGGGTTACCTGGGGTGCAGGGTCAGGAAGGTCATTTACCAGGTCAGCCAGATTGGGTATGTCGGAGACAAAGCCCTTGAATATCTTGCCTGACGGCCCTTCAATGTATGCAGCATCCTTATCGCGGTTTTCACCGTCGAGTATAATGCTGCACCCGTCGTCATAGGTGTAGGTTATCCGTCTCCATGACCCGACAGCGTCATAATGCTGCTGAGGTGCATCGATTTCCACAGCAACGGGGCTGGTATCATCCTTGCCCAACATGTATTGCACAGGGTCAATATAATGCTGGCCCATATCTCCAAGACCTCCTCCGTCATAATCCCAGTATCCGCGGAAGTTCTCATGGACCCTCATCTTGTTATATGGTTTGAAGGGTGCAGGCCCGAGCCACATATCATAGTCAAGGTCCGAAGGCACCGGCTGGGGTTCCAGGTCAGTCAGCCCGCTCCAGTAGAACTTCCAGTCATAGCCTGTGATGCCGCTGATGGTCACCTTCAGTGGCCAGCCCAACACCCCGCTGTCTATAATCTTTTTAAGAGGCATTACGGTGGTGCCGAGGCCATAGAACTGGCCGCTGAACCTGAACCAGGTGTTGAGCCTGAACATCCTTCCGTTCGCCTTCACCGCCTCAACAAGCCTCTTCCCCTCGCCAATGGTGCGTGTCATGGGCTTCTCGCACCATATATCCTTTCCCGCTTCTGCGGCCATCCGGGCAATTATGCCGTGCCAGTGAGGCGGAGTGGCAATGTGTACAATATCGATGTCAGGCCTGGATATGAGCTCCCGGAAGTCGTGATACCCTGTCACTCCCTTCCCGGCCCTGTCCAGTGCCCTCCTGAGATGAGCCGAGTCAACATCACATACTGCCAGGAGACGGGTGTTCTCGTACCCGAAATGGCCGAGGCCCATTCCTCCGACACCGATTATCCCCTTGGTAAGCTGATCACTGGGTGCCAGATATCCACTGCCGCCAAGAACGTGACGGGGAATGAGCGTTAGACCGAGTCCGGCAGCCGTGCTTCTGGCAATGAACCTGCGTCTTCCTGTTTTTTCCATATTATTAGGTTGTTTGAAAATTCAGTCTCTGTAAATATAGAGAATTTGACTAAATTGTCCGGTGACAATAATCTCCTTAAGGATAACCTTATAAAAAAACACCCATGAAAACATTTATGTCGTTTATTGCACTGTTGCTTCTGCTGGCACCGGTCAAGGCAGCGGAGGAGGAGTTTCCGGTGCTGGGTCTCTGTATCTCGGCACCCGAACCGGAGTTTGTTAAGGAGTTTGACAAATTTATCCGGGAAGAGCTGGCTCCACTAGGGATAAACACCCTGGTACTGAGGGTCGACTGGAACTTTGAATATACCTCGCACCCGGAGCTGAGAGGCGATAATCCTCTATCGGAAAAGGATATTAAACTGCTTGTCAGCACCTGCAGAGCATTAAATATCAATCTCATCCCCCAAATTAATCTTCTCGGCCACCAGTCGTGGGCAACAAAGACCGGCAAGCTTCTCGAGGTCTATCCTCAGTTCGACGAAACACCGTGGGTACAGATGCCGGAGGAATACAAGTGGCCCAATGATGACGGTCTGTACTGCAAGAGTTACTGTCCGCTGCACCCGGAGGTACATGATGTGGTGCTGAAGGTCGTGGGCGAGCTTGTGGATGTCTTTGAGGCCACCTCTTTCCACGCGGGAATGGATGAGGTTTTTTACATTGGCGACAGTAAGTGTCCCAGGTGCTCCGGCAGGGACAATGCTGAGCTTTTTGCCGGGGAGGTAAACCTGATCCGGAATTTCCTGGCCGGCAAGGGGTGCGAGTTGTGGATTTGGGGCGACAGGCTCATTGACGGCAAGACCACAGGCTACGGCATGTGGGAAGCAAGCATGAATAACACCCACAGGGCCATTGACATGATAAGCAAGGATGTGGTCATATGTGACTGGCATTATGAGAGGCCTGATCTGACTGCGGTGATGTTCGCACTGAAAGGCTTCACGGTTCTGACGTGCCCGTGGCGCACCCCGGAGGTAGCCCTGAAGCAGCTTGACAACACCCGTATGTTTATCTCAACAGCCAATAAGGTCACGAGAGAGAGGTATGCAGGGATCCTTCAGACGGAATGGGGCAACGCGGAAAATTTCGTGAACGACTTCAGGGAAATAAGCAAGAATGGCGCTGCGCCTCAGGGAAAAGAGAAGAGTGCGGCCAACACATTCTATCTTCTGACCAGGGCGATTGCCGGCAACCGCAAAGAGTAGAAGGGTCTACTCTTCTTCAGTAACACTATACTGTTTCCTGAGGCCGTCAAGACGCTTCCTGAGATCTTTCTCAATCCTGTCATAAGCGGAGTCATCAATGAGGTTGCTCATCTCATGAGGGTCAATGCTGAGGTCATACAGCTCCCAGCGGTCTATATCATTGTAAAAATGAATGAGCTTGTACCTGTCGGTTCTGATTCCGTAATGTCTTTTAACCGCATGCTCGGCGGGGTACTCATAGTAATGGTAGTAAAGGGCATCACGCCATCCTTTCGTTTTTGATCCTCTGAGCAGTGGCACAAGAGATACCCCCTGCATTTCTTTCGGCGGCGTGACGCCAGCCAGTTCCAGGAAGGTGGGCGCAAAATCAATATTCTGGACCATCTGGTCAATATCTCCGTGGGCAGTCAGACCCTCCGGCAACCGCATCATAAGGGGAGTTCTGAATGACTCCTCATACATGAACCGTTTGTCAAACCAGCCATGTTCGCCAAGATAAAAGCCCTGGTCTGATGTATAGACCACCAGGGTATTTTTCTGCAGACCCTCTGATTCGAGGTAATCGAGCAGGCGTCCCGTGTTGCGGTCAACTGACTGTATCGTACGGAGGTAATCAGTCAGATACCTGTTGAGTTTATACAACGCCAGTGAGTCGCCTGCCGGGGGGTTGGAGTTATAAGCCCTGCTGATACTGTCATACTCTCTCAGCCAGGCTTTGCGCTGCTCCGGGCTAAGGCGGTGATTGACATACCAGAGATAGTCTTTTTCAGACTGTGACAGTGAGTCGCCGTCAGCGCCGGTGATCTTGAGATCATATGACATGCGCATATCCTTCATGACACTCATCTCCTGCTCAGCGGCAGCCTGTCTCCCCTGGTATGTGTCGAAGAAGGTCTCCGGCACCGGGAATACCGTTCCGTCATAAAGGTCGAAGTCGGCCGTATCAGGCATCCAGTTGCGGTGAGGAGCCTTGTGATGGACCAGCAGGCAGAAGGGTTTATCCCTGTCGCGCTTCTCCATCCAGTCTAAAGCCATGTCGGTAATTATGGTGGTGGCATATCCCGGCACCCTGTATGTACGTCCCATCTCAATGAAGTCGGGGTTATAATAGCTCCCCTGTCCGGGTAAAATATTCCAGTAGTCAAAGCCGGTTGGCTCGCTCTTCAGGTGCCACTTGCCGATCAGAGCAGTCTGGTATCCGGCTTGCTGAAGCAGTTTCGGGAAGGTCACCTGGGAGCTGTCAAACCTGTGCCTGTTGTCAATGTGTCCATTGATGTGGCTGTGTTTTCCCGTCAGCAGCGCCGCCCTGCTGGGAGCGCAGATGGAGTTGCAGACGAAGCTGTTGCGGAAGATTATACCCTCATCGGCAATGCGGTCGAGGTTTGGGGTGTTGTTGATCTCACTGCCGTATGCGCCTACAGCCTGGTATGCATGATCATCGGTCATGATGAAGATGATATTCGGACGCAGAGGCTCCTGCCTGGTGCACGACCAGAGCAAAAGAAGCAAAGTCGGAAGAACTAAATGCCTCATGATTAATGTATTGATTTAAGTAACCTGACTTCTGCCACAACCTGCAGGAGCCTTATCCGGCAACTGTCAGATAGTAACTATCTTTTTCCTGATAATTATCCATGCAACTATCAGCAGGTAAGCGGCGCAAAGCAGCAGGACCCCCATTCCCGGCACCACTCCAAGCGAGTCGCTCACCAGTCCCATCACCGGAGGAATCAGTGCCCCTCCGGAAATTGCCATCATCATGAGCCCCGAGATCTCGTTGCTTCTTTCCGG
The DNA here is from genome assembly GCA_002325785.1 of Bacteroidales bacterium UBA1458. Classification (GTDB taxonomy): domain Bacteria; phylum Bacteroidota; class Bacteroidia; order Bacteroidales; family VadinHA17; genus SR-FBR-E99. The sequence continues at coordinate 42,533 of DCSU01000158.1, forward strand.
GTATCTCTGTACCGTAAGTGAGTAGACCAGGGGGAAGATGTTAGCCACGCCCAGTCCGATAATGAACACCAGTGCCCAGGCGGCACCCTTTGATGGTATGACCAGTATGAGGAAGATGGAAATGATAGAGAGGATGGCACTGTAAAGCAGTCCTTTGGTCGATGAGAGCCTGGTCAGGATCAGCGCTCCAACGAAGGTACCCAGCATACGGCCGAAGAAATAAACACTGCGACCCGACTGGGCTGCCACCTCTTCAATACCGAATCTGGTTGTTAGGTACTTGCCGGAAAAGTAGTTGAATCCCACGTCTATGCCCACCACCAGGAAGATGGATATGACCATCATGAGGACATAGGAATTTCCAAGCAGCCTGAAGGCAGAAGCCATTGAGGCCTTCTCCCCTGTCACAGCAGTCTCTTCAACCTTCACTGTACTGAGCCATAGGACGCTGAGGAAGGAAATGATGCCATAAACGAGAAACAGCAGCTTCCAGTCGCCAAAGCGGCTTGCAAACAGTGCAGCCAGGGGTGCGGCTATCATTGAACCTATGGCCTTTATGAACTGCGAGAAACTGAGGAAGCTTGAGGCTCTCCTCCCTGGCACTACATCAACGAGCAGGGGATTTGCAGAGACCTGGACTATGGTGTTGCCAATGCCCAGCAATGCAAAGCCGGCGATGACGGTAATGAAATTATAAAAGAAGTAAGGTATGAACAGACCTATACCGGTGATGGCCATGCCTGTGTTAAGCATCACTTTCTTTCCTACCCGCGCCTGAAGGATACCTACAGGTACTGAGAGAAGGAAGAACCATATGAAAGCCGCGAAAGGTATGAGCCCGAGTATGAAATCGCTCAGCCCGAGATCGCCGGCCACACGGTCCTTGCCTATTCCCACAAGGTCAACAAAACTCATCACGAAGAAAGAGAGGAGCACCGGCACTACCAGTCTCATCTCGATTTTTTTCTCATTCATTTTTTCAGGTTGTTCAGTCTTACATTAAAGGAAGCGCAGGTTGCACTGCCTTCCAGAATCCTTCATCGAAAAGATAGGCGCTGCCCATCAGTGCGGCATCCTCCTTTAGTTCGGAAATGGTAACCGATGTACGGCACCCGGCCTTTCCCAGTTCATTTTCGAAAGAGGGTCCGAAAAGGGTCCAGGCATGGGAGATATTACCGCCTATCACCAGAATTTCTGCCTCGAATCTTTTCAGCCACGGAGCGAGAAAGGCTCCCAGGCTTGTTCCGAACTCAGTGAAGAGGTCAAGCACCTCCGGCAGGCGTTCTGCCTCGCCAGCCACCTCCTTCACCCCGGCAGCCTCTCGTCCGGTCACCTCAACGAACCTGGAGGTGAACCATCGGGTTGAGAAATAGTCGTCAGCAATGCCATTACCAAATGGAAGGTGGTAAACGCATCCCATCTTCGGCACCCTGTTTCCCTCAACCACTGGTATGCGGTCATCCAGGAAGGCTGAACCGAAACCGGTTCCGAGTGTAATCGCCATCATCTTCCGGCTGCCGGCTGCTTTTCCTGCCCATGCTTCACCTACAGCGAAAGAACTGGCATCATTCATAAACCTCACCCTGCAGTCGCATGGCAGTCCAAGCCGTGAACTCACAGCTTTCCCCACGTTGACGCCATAGAGTTTTTCATACTTGGGCACCCCCCTGATGAGGCAGATCCCTTTGACATAGTCGAAAGGTCCAGGCATTGCGAATCCTATCCCCCGAAGATTGAATATCTGTATTCCCCTCAGTACTCTTTTCAGGGTGTCAGTCCAGACAGTCAGTATCTCGTCGGCTTCCGCCTTGTTGTCCACCGTACTTTCCGCACGTGAGCCGCTGATGATCCTGTGACCGTCCATATCAACCGCCACGGCGGTGATATGGCTGCCACCGATGTCTACGCCTATGGCAATATTCTGAAGTGAAGTACTCATTTTATGCTATCTGGAAATCCTTAATTTGTGGCAATGAAAATATCTATTTTCCCAAAGAGTGCAAAATGAATTCACTTTTATATTCTCAAATTAGTTAGGAGCAATCTGATAATTATTATAAATTCGTAAGATTAATCCTAATCACAAGAACCAATCACAAACTAAATTCATTTTATTATGTCAAAGGCCACAAAGGAGGAAGCCCTCCTCTATCACAGCAGCGGGCGCAAGGGCAAGATAGAAGTAATCCCTACCAAGCCTTACTGTACACAGTCTGATCTGAGTCTTGCCTACACTCCCGGAGTTGCTTATCCCTGCCTGGAGATTGAGAAGAACCCTGATGATGCATATCTTTATACTGCCAAGGGTAATCTTGTGGCAGTCATCTCCAATGGCACAGCCGTTCTGGGGCTGGGCGACATCGGTACTCTGGCAGGTAAGCCGGTTATGGAAGGTAAAGGGCTGCTCTTCAAGGTTTTCGCTGATGTTGATGTATTTGATATTGAGGTTGATGAGAAGGATCCTGATAAGCTTATTGAGATCTGTGCAAAGATTGCCCCTACTTTTGGAGGGATCAATCTGGAGGATATCAAGGCTCCGGAGTGTTTTGAGGTGGAGACCAGGCTCAAGGAGATGCTTGACATCCCTGTATTTCATGACGACCAGCATGGTACGGCAATCATCTCGGCAGCCGGGCTGCTGAGCGCCATTGACATCAGCGGAAAAAAACTTTCCGATATGAAGGTTGTCGTTTGTGGCGCCGGTGCAGCAGCCAACTCATGTACCCGCCTCTATGTGGCACTGGGTGTCAGGAGAGAAAATGTTGTCATGGTTGACAGCAAGGGGGTTATCAATACAAAAAGGACTGATCTCAACAAATACAAGAAGGAGTGGATCACAAACCGGGATATAAACACCCTTGCAGAGGCTGTTAACGGTGCCGATCTGTTCCTGGGCCTGTCAGTTGCCAATATGCTTACCCGTGAGATGCTCAGTACTATGGCCCCTCATCCTATAGTCTTCGCCATGGCCAACCCCAATCCGGAGATAAGTTATGAAGACGCCATGGAAACCCGTGATGACCTGATCTTTGCCACCGGGCGGTCCGATTATCCCAACCAGATAAATAATGTGCTGGGATTCCCCTACATCTTCAGGGGAGCCCTTGATGTCAGGGCAAAAACGATCAACGAGGAGATGAAACTTGCCGCAACGAGGGCTCTTGCTGCCCTGGCTAAAGAGCCTGTTCCTGAATCAGTGCTTAAGGCATACGGTCTCGACAAACTGGAATTCGGCAGGGAATACATTATTCCCAAACCACTTGATCCCCGACTGATCTCAAGGGTTGCCTCAGCCGTGGCCATGGCTGCAGTAGAGACCGGAGTTGCAAGGTTGCAAATTGACGACTGGGATGCCTACAGGAAGTCACTTGAAAAACGAACCTCAGAGCATATCAACAGAATCTCGGATATCTGTTGTCTGAGACACCCGTAAGGAAAAAGGGCCGGCAGCAACTGTATGCCGGCCCTTTTATTACCCTCCTCACATATTTGCCAACCAACCGTGCCCAAACTCTTAGAAAACACGGTATTATCATTTCAGTTTAATGCCGAGCTTCGACTCGTACATGGTCATAATCATTGACGAGATCTGCTCAATGGAAAAACTGCTCCTGTTAAATGTCACATCGAAGAGATGGTCAATTGAGAGAGGTTTTTTCTCAAGGAAATCGATTAGCAGCTTATGCCGCTTCTCGTCTGTCTGAAGAGTGTATTCCTCAGCCTTTTCTATAATCATACCCTTCTTGCTCATCACGTTACGGACCCTCCAGTACAATGGAGCCACCAGCCTGACATGAAGGGCATTAGCCATATCGTGTGTAATAGCTACGCCACCCCTCCCAATTATAACTGCATAACCGTCACGTGCTATTGAATGTACCACCTCCCTGATAGCTTTCTTGACCGAGCTGTCAGTCACAAAAGAGCCCGAGAAGGCCATTATCATCTGAGATATATCGGTCATGCCCAAACCCTGGTAGTAGGTCTCAACACGCTGCGCGTCAGTCTTCAGTTCATAGGCGGCATGATAGATGATATCCTTGTCTACCCACTTCCATCTGTTTGTGTTGTACCTGAGGTTAAGTTGCGCCACGAGCTCCGCGGCAACTTCCCTCCCGTCACACCCTGTCAGACGTGAGATGGTAATAACCGGACCGGTCTGATCAACTGGCCTGCCAAGCATTTCAGCCCTGTAGCGCGTATCGAAATAATCGAATATCTTTTTCACGGCCAAGACACTAACTGCCGCAGCCGTGACCAGTGTCACCCGGGCTGCAGCATTTATTAAATTTTACAAAATATAGTAAATTTTTATTGAAATGTCAAGTAAATCAGTCAAAAAACAACTTCTAATATTCAGATAGGCTGATCTCAGTGATCAATTGCAGTTCGCAATCACCGTTCGCCATGCTCGGTGCGCCTTATTATCTCGTTCTGGAGATCATCGCCAAGGTCATTGAAATAATCACTGTAACCAGCTACACGGACAATCAGGTCACGGTACAGTTCAGGATGTTTCTGCGCGTCACGGAGGGTATCGGCGCTGACGACATTGAACTGTATGTGATGACCGTCAAGGCTGAAGTAGCTTCTGATCAGGGCGGTGAGTTTATGATAGCTTTCCTCATCCTCAAAGAACTCCGGTGAGAACTTCTGATTGAGGAGCGTACCGCCGGTTCTGAGATGGTCTATTTTAGAAGCCGACTTGATAACAGCGGTCGGTCCCTGGCGGTCAACGCCCTGGGAAGGGGAGATACCCTCTGAAAGGGGCACCCAGGCATTGCGGCCGTCGGGAGTGGCCCCGGTGACATTGCCAAAGTAGACGTGAGAGGTGGTAGGCAGCATGTTGATGCGGTGAATACCTCCCCTCGGGGTGGGCCTCCCGCTGACGGCATCATGAAAATACTCAAACACAGTAACAGCCTGTTTATCAGCATATTCGTCATCATTCCCATACTTCGGAGTATTGAAGATCATCTCATACTGCATCTCCTCAGCCCCTACAAAGTTGTTCTGCAGGGCGGTCAGCATCTCATTCCAGGTAAACCTCTTCCGGTCATAGATATTAAATCTGATTGAGGTGAGGATATCGGTGATGCTTCCCAGACCCACTCCCTGTATATATGTGGTGTTATACCGGGCGCCGCCGGCATTGTAGTCTTTGCCGTTGGCAATGCAATCTTCAAGTAGAAGCGACAGGAAGGGCACAGGGAGGTGAATGGCGAAGGTCTTTTCAATTACATTGTTACCCGTCACCTTTATGTCGGCGAAGTAGTTAACCTGTTCCCGGTATGCATTCAAAAACCCATCAAAGGTGCTGAATAAGCCGGGGTCTCCTGTCTTTGGTCCCACCTGCACGCCAGTGCGGCGATCAAAACCATTGTTGAGCGTCACCTCGAGGATCTTCACCAGGTTGAAGTATCCGGTCAGCCAGTAGCACTCAGTGCCAAAGGCGCCTGTCTCCACGCATCCTGACGCTCCGCCGTTGCGGGCATCGACGATGCTCTTGCCCTGGCGCAGAAGCTCCTCGATGATTGCCTCGGTGTTGAATACAGAGGGCTGTCCGAAGCCGGTCCTTATTATATCAAGGGCCTTATGTACCAGGGAATCCGGGTTCTTGCGACTCACCTGCACCATGGAACTGGGCTGCAGGATACGCATCTCCTGTATGACATCGAGGAGAATATAGGTCATCGGGTTGACTGCGTCAGTGCCATCAGGCTTCACCCCGCCCAGGTTTATCAGGCAGAAGTCAGTATAGGTATTGCTCTCCTGCGCGGTGACGCCCATCTTGGGTGGCGAGGGGTGATTGTTGAACTTGACCCAGAAGCATCCAAGGAGTTCATAAGCCGTCTCCGGGGTGAGGGTGTTCTCATCCAGACCCTTTCTATAAATGGGCCACAGGTGCTGGTCGAGGCGGCCGGGATTGAATGAATCCCAGGGATTAAGCTCTGTAACCACTCCGAGGTGAATGAACCAGTAATGCTGCAGCATCTCGTGGAATGTCTCCGGGGCATGGGCCGGCACGCGTCGGCAGACTGCTGCCATTCTGCTCAGCTCGCCGCGGCGCTTTTCATCCTTCTCGTCTGCCGCCATCACCTCCAGGGCGTCGGCATGCCTTCCGGCATACATGATGATGGCATCACAGGCAATGTCCATTGCCTTCAGTTCCTCACTCTTTTCATAGGCAGAAATATCATTGCGAAAATCGAGCGCTGCAACCGAATCAGCTATCTCCTGCTTAAGGTCGAGGAACCCGGTGTGGAACATCTTGTATCCCAACACCGTGTGGCCCGGCGCTCTCTGCTCCTGAAACTCGGTGAATATGCCGGCCTTATAGGCGGCGAGCCACCCTGGGGTCATTCGTTCCATGATGCGGTCACGGTTGCTGCGACCCTTCCAGAAGGGAATGATCTCCTCACTGTAAATCTTTTTAACATCGTCGCTCACCCTGAAAAAGACCTTCTCGCGTGTATTGAGGATATCAAGGTCCCGGATCGAGTGCAGGCTTATCTCGGGATAGGTGGGTGTTGCCTTGGGTGCAGGGCCTCTTTCGCCCACAATGAGTTCGCCGTCATTGATGCAGATAGCCTTGTGGCTGAGCAGGTGTTCAAAGGCGCGCGCCCTGAGCACCGCCGCCGACAAACCCTGGGCCTCGCGAGCGGAGTAGAACTGAGTGATAAGTTGCGCCCTCTCAGCCGTAATGGTCTCCGTGGCATTCAGGCTCTGCTCCCTGAGCTTTATAACTCTGTCTGTCATTTTCATATGGATCTGTTCTCCTTATTTATTACTTACTGCAGACGGGTTGTCATCCGCCTTTTTTTACATGTATTCCGAGGGGACTGAGTATGTCAATGTACTCATCCAGATAACCGTTCGACACCTGTTTGACTGATGCCATCCTGTCTTCCATCTCAAAAAGACGGTACTTTGAACTGCCTGTCTTGTGATAGGGAAGCAGGTTTATCTCTTTTATGTGTCCGGTGTTCCGGCTGCCAATGAAATCACGAAGTGTTTCCATATAGGCGGCATCAGCCGAAACACCCGGAATGACGGGGATACGAATCATCACATCCTTTCCTTCTGCCAGCAGCATGTCAAGGTTTGAGATTATGAGTCCGTTGCTCACTCCGGTGAACTTTTTATGCACCTCCGGATCAGTATGCTTGATGTCATAAAGGAAGAGATCGGTGAGACCCATAACTGACTGGAGTATCTCCCGGCTTACATATCCCGAAGTGTCAACTGTTGTATGGAACCCTGCACTTTTCAAAAGAGTCAGTGTCTCAATCAGGAACTCAGGCTGCATCAGAGGCTCTCCCCCGGAGAAGGTCACGCCGCCCCCCGAGTGCTCCATGAATACCCTGTCAACCTCAGCCTTCGCTATTATCTCCTCTGGTGCATATTCATGGCCCACCTGTTCCTGTGACATGAACTCCCTGCGGCCTATCCTGTCAGTTCTTTCAACCATCCTGATGCCGGGCACCTTACCCTCAGGATTGTGGCACCACCAGCAGTCGAGGAAACATCCCTTCATGAAGAAGGTAACCCTGATACCTGGGCCGTCATGAATTGCATACCTTTTTATACTGAATATTAAGCCTTTCATAAAGATTTAACTAAAACCTGAATGGTAGTGGAATGGAAGCAGCGGAGCCGTCGGGGGGCCCTCACAGAAAGGCTATCAGTTATAGAACATAAGGCAGTGATACAGCCTGCGTCCGAGGCGATTCATCATAAACCTGTGTTCCAGTCTGTGCATATCATTAAAATGATGAACAAAATTACTGAAAATCAGGGAAGAATTGCAAAAACTCCGATAAATCATTACACAGAAGACTTTTTCGGCTTTATATTATCTTGATATACTGATTTTTATGAGATATTGAGCACGATTAACAAAAGTTTAACGGAAAGAATGTGCAACACTGTGAGGGGTTGCCGGTCTTTATACTGAAAAGAAGATGGAAAAGGACAGTTCCGCTTTTTCTCAAGGACAGTTTAAGTGTAAAACAAAAACGGGTTAGTCATGAAAAGAATTTATTTTGCTCTGTTACTCTTTGCCTGTATGGCTGTGGCCTCTTACGGCAAAGTTATTGTAAAGGGGAATTCCAACACCCCATTCGGAAGGTACACTATCGAGGTCTGTGATCAGCCGATGATGCTTGCGGGCGAAGCTCTCGAATGCTATCTCATCAGCTATGACAGTTCACCGCTGACAATCAAGGTCTTTGTTGACAAAGATAAAAGATGCAAAAACTATGTTGTGGTCTCCGATGAGCTGTCAGTGATGTACACCTGCAATGGTAAGTACTTCGGTGTCAACAAGGTTGCCAAACAGTACGGGAGCGCCGGGTTAAGCACTGATGAAGACCGGCTTGACAGGTTAGACTATTTCCATCAGAAAGTTCTTGCACAGGGCAAGACCGACGATTTTGATGCTACCAGGCTCATCGCAGCCTATTTCCCGGATCTCATCAAATAGATCCGGAAGAAAGACTTTTTTTTTCCTTCCTTAATCAGGCCGTCCGGCCTGTCTACGATCAGGTTTAGGTTGAAATGAAGATACCCCGCAGCGGGTATCTTCTTCTTTTTATATTGACAATTATCACATGAAAGTGCGGTATCTGAGTTATCTTTGACATGAAAAGCCAGCGGATCATTTTTACAAATCCCGGGACCTTTAAAGACTATGAAACAGAAGATAAAATTCAGTCTCCTTTACCGAGATATGTGGCAGTCATCAGGCAAGTACCAGCCCAGGGTTGACCAGTTGTCTGCAGTGGCTCCCCACATTGTGAACATGGGTTGTTTTGACCGTATTGAGACCAACGGAGGAGCATTTGAGCAGGTTCAGCTTCTATATGGGGAGAATCCCAATGCTGCCGTCAGGGAGTGGTTAAAGCCGTTCAACAGGGCAGGCATACAGACACATATGCTTGAGCGTGCACTGAATGGCATAAGGATGTATCCTGTACCTGCCGATGTCAGGCGTCTGATGTACAAAGTAAAAAAAGCGCAGGGTGTAGATATTGCGCGTTCATTTTGCGGTCTTAATGATCACCGTAACCTCGAGCTTTCCGTGAAATATGCGCGTGAGGCAGGCATGATCTCACAGGCTGCTCTTTCAATCACCCACTCTCCTGTTCACACTGTTGATTACTTCATGGGAGTGGTTGACCATGTTGTAGAGTACGGTGCAGATGAAATCTGTCTGAAGGATATGGCGGGTGTAGGCAGGCCTGCATCCCTGGGGGAGCTGGTGAAAAGGATTAAAAAGAAATACCCTGGCATGATAGTGCAGTATCACGGTCACAGTGGTCCGGGCATGTCGGTCGCTTCCATGCTCGAAGTAGCCAGGGCCGGGGCAGACTATCTTGATGTGGCAATGGAGCCTCTTAGCTGGGGAATGGTACATCCTGATATACTGGCCATACAGGCTATCATGAAGGATGCCGGGTTTGAGGTACCGGAGATCAACATGGATGAGTATATGAAAGTCCGTTCACTCACCCAGGAATTCATTGACGATTTCCTTGGTTACTTCATTGACCAGCGCAACAGGCAGATGACCTCTCTGCTGATCGGTTCAGGTCTTCCCGGAGGTATGATGGGCAGCATGATGGCTGATCTCAAGGGAGTTCACCAGGGTATCAACGCGGCACTCAAAGCAAAGGGCAAACCGGAACTATCAGAAGACGAGCTGGTTGTATGGCTTTTCAGGGAGGTAGAGCACATCTGGCCCATGATGGGCTACCCGCCCCTGGTTACACCCTTCAGCCAGTATGTTAAGAACGTCGCACTGATGAACATCATCTCACTGGTAAACGGCAAAGAGCGATTTGCAATGATAGACCCGAACTCATGGGACATGCTCCTTGGTCGCGCAGGCACACTGCCGGGGCCCCTGGCGCCTGAGCTGATTGCGCTTGCAAAAAATGAGGGTAAAGAGTTTTACGATGGCAACCCCCAGGATAATTATCCTGATGCCCTTGACGGTTTTCGCACGGAGATGGAACAGAACGGATGGCCCCTCGGCCCGGATGAGGAGGAGCTGTTTGAACTGGCGATGCACGACAGGCAGTACCGCGATTATAAATCTGGCGCCGCAAAGAGCCGCTTCCTGAAGGAAGTGGAAGATAAAAAGGCCGAGATGCTGCAGGGGGGGCAGGTGAAGGTCTCAAAGAAACAGCTCCTGCCGGCTCCCGAGGACGGAACAGCACTGATCTACTCCGGCGCAACCTCAACATACTGGCCTGAAGAAGAGCTGCTGACTGCAGGCGGGGAGGTGAAAAAGGGTGAGATACTGATGTATCTAATGATCGGTAAAAGCATCAGAGAGGTGCGCTCTGACCGCGACGGAGTGGTCAACAAAATACTTGTGAAGAGCGGAGATAAAGTCAAAAAGGGTGACCCGCTGATCGAATACCGACAGTAGCCTGACCTCCGTTTAAGGAGGTTGGCAAACTCAATTAACCCCAGTTTTTTGAATTGTGGCCATTAATCCATATTTTTAGCCTTCTAAACCCAAACCCTACCGTTATGAAAAAACTGTTCATTATGCTTTTGATTGCTTCAATCGGGGCAGTATCCTGCAAGAAGGAGACCTGCGAGAATCCGTTTTACTGCGACTGGGATACGCCCTTTGAGGTACCCCCCTTTGACCTGATCAAATTTGAACATTTCAAGCCAGCCTACCTGAAAGGCATGGAGGAGCAGATGGCTGAAGTAAATACCATCATCAACAACACTGAGGAACCTACCTTTGACAACACAGTCAGGGCAATGCAGTTCACAGGCCAGCTACTGGCGAAGGTGCAGCGTGCCATGGGTCCGCTGAGCGGAGCCAATACCAATGACTCCATCCAGGCACTTCAGAGGGATATGTCTCCCCTCTTCTCAAAGCACAACGACGATATTTCACTGAATGAAAAACTCTTTGAAAGGGTAAAATCGGTTTACGAAAACCGTGACAGGTTCAACCTTACCCCTGAGGAAAGCAAGCTGCTCGAAGACGAGTATCTCGACTTCATCCGCAGCGGTATCGGTCTCTCCCCTGAGGATAAAGACAAGCTTCGTCAGCTTAACAGCGAGCAGTCGCTTCTCTCCATTAAATTTGGTCAGAATCTGCTGGCTGAGACCAACGGCTTCACCCTCGTCATTGACAACGAGCAAGACCTGTCCGGACTTCCTGAAGGTGTCAGGGCGCAGGCTGCAGCCGCTGCAAATGAAAAGGGCGTGGAGGGCAAATGGCTTTTCACCCTGCAAAATCCCAGCTATATCCCCTTCATGACATACGCTGACAACAGGGCGCTCCGGGAGAAGATATTCAGAGGATACATGATGCGTGGCAACAACGGCAATGAGAATGACAACAACCAGATTCTTGCTGATATCATCAGGCTTCGCGTTGAAAAAGCCAGGCTTCTCGGCTACGAAAGTCACGCCGACTATGTACTTGAGCGCAACATGGCCAAAGAGCCCGAGATTGTTCTTAATTTCCTTGCCCAGATATGGGAAGCCGCCCTGCCGGTAGCAAAGGCAGAGGCAGCAGCACAGCAGGAGATGATTGACAGGGAAGGCGGCAAGTTCAACCTTGAGCCATGGGACTGGTTCTACTACACTGAAAAAATCCGCAAGGAAAAGTATGACCTGAGCGATGAGGAGACAAAGCCCTATTTCTCAGCAAAAAACGTCACCGACGGTATGTTTTATGTTGCCAACAGGCTTTACGGGCTGGAGTTCAGCGAAAGGAATGACATTCCGCTGTATCATCCTGACGTAAAAACCTTTGAGGTAAAAAGAGACCAGAAGCATGTGGGTATCCTCATGATCGACTATCACCCGAGAGCTTCCAAGCGCGGAGGTGCATGGTGCAGCGGCATCAGGCCACAGAGGCTGGACGAGAAAGGCAAATTCGTGACCCCGCTGGTGAGCATGGTTACCAACTTCACTCCCCCTTCAGGTGATACACCCTCACTGCTCACCCCTGACGAGGCAAGCACCCTTTTCCATGAGTTCGGCCATGCACTGCACAGCCTGCTTTCAAACACCGAATATACAAGTGGTGTCTCACGCGACTTTGTGGAGCTGCCCTCGCAGATTATGGAGCACTGGGTCTTCGAACCCGAAGTGCTGAAGGTGTACGCCAAGCATTACCAGACAGGCGAGATTATTCCTGACGCACTGATAGAGAAGATTGAGAATGCAGGCAAGTTCAATGCCGGCTTCACCACTGTCGAGTACCTGGCAGCCTCCTCGCTTGACATGGAGTACCACTCTCTGACCGAACCGGCAGAGATCAATATCGGTGAGTTTGAAAAGAACGCCATGGACAAGTACGGTCTGATAAAGGAGATTATCCCCCGCTACAGGTCTACTTACTTCAACCACATCATCGGAGGCTATGCAGCAGGTTACTACAGCTACATCTGGTGTGAGCAGCTTGATGCCGATGCGTTCAAGGCATTCAAGGAGACAGGTGATATCTTCAACCCTGAGGTTGCCGCCCGCTTCGAGAAGGAGATCCTGGCCCGCAAAGGATCAAAGGATGAGCTTGAGATGTGGATAGCCTTCAGGGGACGCGAGCCGGGCATTGAGGCCCTGCTTGAAAACCGTGGCCTGTTGAATAAATAATAAATAATATCCAGGTGAGTGTGCTGAAAAAGATTATTCTCTCGCTGTTCTGCATCGTTCTTCTGTCTAACCATGCCGTCGCTACCACGCCAAGGATGACGGAGGGCGTGCTAGACCTTAGAAATATCCAGCAGGGCGACGATTTTTCCGTGCGGATGAACGGCGAGTGGGAGTTCTTTTTCGGCACATTCATTTATGGTACCCCCGGTAAAATTCAGGACACCCTCCAGCCTGACTGTTACGGGAAAGTGCCGGGATACTGGAATGAATATACCGTTGACGGAGTGCAGCTGCCACCATTTGGGTACGGCACTTACAGGGCTCTGATTCTTCTTCCCTCAGGATACCGTGACCGGATGGGCATAGACATGCCCGTCTTCGACACCTCTTACGAGATAGCGATAAACGGCGTCACCGTTGCAAGAAACGGTACTCCGGCACGCAGCAGAGCCGAGTCTATTCCCTCTTATGAGCCTCTTTTCTTCAGCTATCTGCCAGGCAAGGACACCCTTGAGATACTGATCCGGGTATCAAACTACGAACATCGCAGGGGTGGCTTCTGGATGCCTATGAAGGTGGGCACATTCCATTCCATCCAGACCAATTTCACAAACCAGTGGTTCATCTCCATAGCTGCTTCGGGTATGCTGTTCTCCTCGTTCCTCTTCTTTTTCATCTTCTATCTGCTCGACAGAAGGGACAGAAAACTGCTGATGTTCTCCATACTGGTGCTCTGCCTGGCGCTCAGGCCTTTTCTGTCGGCGCCCTACCTTGTCACGATAACGAATGTCACCAACTGGAATCTGATCGTCAGGGGAGAATACCTTATACTTTTCATGATGATAGCATCCGGTGCCTGGCTCGCATGCATGATATACCCCACCCGCTGGTTCAGGAAATTCGCCCTGGCAGTTGATGTCATATTCCTTGCAGGCGTTATCCTTGTGCTCACGCTGCCGGTATATCTCTTTTCATATTCAGTGTGGGTTGTTCAGGCAACAGCTATTTTTGCGCTGCTTTACGTCATCACAATGAGCATGAAAGGAGTGCTCAGGCGAAGATGGATCGATCTGCTTTACCTTATAGCATTCCTCGCCATCGGGTTTGGGGTCATCGCTGACATCCTGCTTGCCAATGCACTGGAGGAAAACCAGCAGCTTTATATTCTCTCATTCCTGATGCTTGTGTTTGTAATGATACAGGCCACCCTTCTTATCCGTGAATGGATAAGTTCAGGCAGGGAGAGGGAGAAGCTCTCATTACAGCTGGAAGAACTGAACAGGAGCCTGGAGACGCGGGTTGAGAAGAGAACCAGGGAGCTGAGGGAGAAGAGTGACGAGCTTAACGCACGTAATGAGCAGATAGCACAGCAGAACAGAAAGCTGTCTGAGACCATCAGCCTCAAGAATAAAATCTTCTCAGTAATATCACATGACCTGCGCAGCCCCGTCGTGAATATCCTCTATTCACTCTATCTGCTCAAGGAAGAGGAATATCGCGATAAGACAGAGTCGCTGGCGGATTCGTGCATCCAGTATTCACAGATGCTGATCACCCTGCTGGAGAATATGCTTGTATGGGGCAGAGGACAGGAAGGCATGATCCGCAATTCACCGGCTGAAAACGACATTGCGGACATCATCCTGACCAACATAAGCATACTGAAAGACAGCGCGGACAGGAAGAACATCTCACTCAACTTCACCCAGGTTGGCCGGTCAAAGGGATGGTTTGACAGAGACCTTGCAGATATAATCATAAGGAACCTTCTGTCAAACGCTATCAAATACACCAATCACGGCGGCCGTGTAACCATCCATGTGAAAGAGAGGGAAGAATCAGGCGAATGGGTAATAATCAGGGTATGTGACAACGGTGTTGGCATAAGTGCAGATCGTCAGCAGACGATCTTTACCGGTAACGAAATATTCACTACCCAGGGAACCGATTCCGAGAAGGGAACAGGCATAGGACTGAAACTCGTTCATGAGCTCGTAACGATCAGCAAGGGGACTATCACAGTAGAGAGCACCCCCGGTAACGGCAGCTGCTTCACAGTCACCCTGCCCGGACCGGGGCATGAACGAAAAGGGCGTGACATGCTTATCTGATTCCTGCCATCACCCCTCAGAGAGCCTTGACAGGCCCCTGATATCGAGCAGCCTGACCTCGCGCCTGTTTACCGCAATGAGACCCTCATCCTCCATCTCCCCTATGGCCCTGGCAAGTGACGGCCGGGTCACCCCGAAGAACTCCGAGAGTTCCTGCTGAGTGCGGTCAACAATCACCCTGCCCGAAATAGCCCCGGGAAGTGAGGATAGGTAATAGGCAAACTTACCCCTTATGGTACGGAATGAGAGGAACCTGATCCTGCCTGAAAGAAAGAGAGCCTTGGTACAGATCACGGTGAGATAGTTGGAGAGGATCCGCGTGTCGCTCTTCATGAGGGTCAGGTAATCGGCCTTGCCAATTATCAGCAACTCTGAATCCATGTTAGCTATTACATTTACCGGATAATGTGCTCCTGCGCCATAAATGAATGCTGACGCCAGAGCCTGGGGAGGATTGACATCTTCGATCTTAATGGTGCGGCCCGCCAGGTCGGTCATCTCACCCTTCATGCTGCCCGAAAGCACAATCATTACCGAGGATATCTCCTCCCCTGCCAGGGCAGCCACCGCTCCGGCATGGAAGAACCTTACCCTGTAGTTCACGCTTTCAAGAAGACCTTCAATCTCGGTATCATCAAGGCCGGCAAACAGCGGCGATCGTCTCAGAACAGGAAACTTCATTTTTTTTGTTAAAAATAAAGATAATTCGCAATTTGTAACAATTGTTACAATCTATATTTTGCCCGTAAGGTACATTTGCATTGTAAACAGATAGAAAATCAATGCAAAGAGAGATAATCAGGATTGATGAAGAGAGGTGTACCGGTTGTGGTATCTGTGTGCCAAACTGCCATGAAGGGGCCCTCCAGGTGATTGACGGCAAGGTCAGGCTGGTGTCAGAGCTGATGTGCGACGGGCTGGGTGCCTGCATAGGCCACTGCCCGGAGGATGCCATCACCATCGAGAAAAGAGAGGCTGAACCGTATGATGAGATCGCCGTGATTGCTGAAATGGTGAATAAAGGTACGAACACTGTCATTGCCCATCTCAGGCATCTGAAAGATCATAATGAGTACGGATACCTGGAGGAGGGTTCCACCTGGCTGGAGGTACATTCCAAAGATCTGTCATTCAACGTTCAGGAGGTTCTTGATGTGGTTAACGAGACCTCCCGGCATAAACATGCTGCATCTGGTATTCGGCATGAACAGGCAGCACCTGGTTTACAGCATGCACATCCTGCACCTGATGTTCATCATTTACACGCTGGCGGCACCTGTCCCGGCAGCAGGGAGAGGCTGATAGCCCCAGCACCGGCGTTTGACACGGTTGCGGCAGTGACACCTTCGCAGCTAACCCACTGGCCGGTGCAGATGCATCTTGTCAATCCCAACTCCCCGGCTTACAGGAGTGCTGACCTGCTGCTTGCGGCCGACTGTGTGGCATTTTCAATGGGGTCATTCCACAACGCCTTCCTGAAAGGCAGAGCCCTTGCAATAGCCTGCCCGAAACTCGACCATGGGACAGAAACTTATATAGATAAACTGACGGTAATGATAGATACTGCAAAGGTGAATACTATCACCGTCATGATGATGGAGGTCCCCTGCTGCGGGGGTCTCATACAGATGGTACGTACAGCCATGGCCCGGGCCTCAAGGAAAGTGCCGGTCAAGGCAATCATGGTAAGCATTGATGGAAAGATCCTCAGTGATGAGTGGATATAAACGAATTTATATAAAATAAATACCAAACTAAAAAAGTTAAGAAATGAGCATGTTTTGTTTTCAGTGCCAGGAAACGGCAAAAGGAACCGGATGCGTCATCAAAGGCGTATGCGGAAAGACGGACGATGTTGCACAGGCGCAGGATCTGCTGGTATGGGTTGCCAAAGGCATCTCCATACTTGGAACCATTGCCCGTGAGAACCACTATTCAAATGCGAAGGTTGACAGATTCGTTCAGGAAGCGCTGTTCACAACCATCACCAATGCCAACTTTGACAAGGCTAAGATCTTTTCAAAGATCAATCAGGGCATCGCCCTGAGGGAGAAATTCGTGGGCGAGATGAAGGGCCATTCTATTGCCATCCCCGGTAATCTCCATGCAAGCGCAACATGGAAGCCTGCAAGCGAGCAGGATATGGTTGACATGGCTGAAAAGACGGGTGTCCTTACAACGCTTAACGAGGATATACGTTCGCTTCGCGAGCTGGTAATCTATGGAGTAAAGGGTATTGCGGCATACGCAGAACATGCCGGTAACCTTGGTTTCAACAGCGACAGCGTTGACGCCTTCATTCAACGTGCCCTTACCGCCACCACCAATGACAACCTCTCAGTGGATGAGCTCGTAGCCCTGGTGCTCGAGACTGGCAAACACGGGGTTGAAGTAATGGCACTTCTTGACAAAGCCAACACTACCGCTTACGGGAACCCCGAGATCACCGAGGTCAACCTGGGTGTCAGGAAAAACCCTGCCATCCTGATCAGCGGACATGACATGAAAGACATGGAAGAGCTTCTGCGCCAGACCGAAGGCACAGGCGTTGATGTTTATACCCACAGCGAGATGCTTCCTGCAAACTACTATCCTGCTTTCAAGAAATACAAGCACTTTGTAGGCAACTATGGAAACTCATGGTGGAGACAGACTACCGAATTTGAGAGCTTCAACGGACCCGTTCTCTTCACAACAAACTGCATAGTGCCGCTGCGCGAAAGCTACAGCGACCGGATCTATACTACCGGTTCGTCAGGGTATCCCGGTTGCCCCCATATTCCTGACAGGGAGCCTGGTAAGGAGAAAGACTTTTCGGCAATCATTGCGCACGCAAAAAAATGTGCTCCTCCCAAGGAGATAGAGACAGGCACCCTGATAGGAGGCTTTGCCCATAACCAGGTGGCACTGCTGGCTGATAAGGTTGTGGATGCAGTGAAGAGCGGTGCCATCAGGAAATTTGTTGTGATGGGTGGATGTGACGGACGAATGAAGAGCCGCGAATACTACACCGATTTTGCAAAGGCACTTCCTAAGGATACTGTCATCCTGACGGCTGGCTGCGCCAAATACAGGTACAATAAGCTGAAACTGGGCGATATCAACGGAATACCTCGCGTACTTGACGCCGGACAGTGCAACGACTCCTACTCGCTGGCAGTGACCGCACTGCTGCTCAAGGATGCCTTCAAACTGAATGACATCAATGAGCTGCCCATAGCATTTAACATCGCATGGTATGAACAGAAGGCTGTCATCGTCCTTCTGGCCCTCCTCTACCTGGGCGTGAAGAAGATATACCTCGGTCCAACTCTCCCGGGCTTTCTGTCACCAAACGTGGTCAACGTGCTCGTTGAGAAATTCGGCATAGCCGGTATTACAACGGTTGATGAGGACATGAAGATCCTGATGAATTAATCTCAACAGGTAACAGATTGAAAGGGAGTTCCGTCACCGAACTCCCTTTTTCTTTTCCATCAGTGCCCACAAACTAAT
Organism: Bacteroidales bacterium UBA1458; assembly: GCA_002325785.1. GTDB lineage: Bacteria > Bacteroidota > Bacteroidia > Bacteroidales > VadinHA17 > SR-FBR-E99. The sequence goes on from DCSU01000158.1 coordinate 60,775, forward strand.
ATATATCACATTTTTGCACATTTATCTTGAGATTGAGCATAATTTACTAAATTGCTGATATTAACCCTCAGGGGGTGTGTATGCTAAAACCTGATCTCCATGGATAAAGGATCTTTATTGAGCACAGCAGACAGCGGCTACTTCATAGGACTTGACATAGGATCCGTTTCACTTAACACCGTACTGCTCGATGAGCATTTCAGTATTGTCGAAGATTATTATGACTATGTCCATGGAAAACCATTCAATGTGCTACATGAACGCCTCCGCTCACTTCTGAAAGATCATCCGCCGGAGACGATCAGGGGCATAGCCCTTACCGGCACAGGGGGGAAGCTTGCATCCGGACTCATCGGCGGCCTCTTCGTCAACGAGATCATTGCCCAGGCCACTGCGGCTGGCAGACTCTTCCCTGACGCCCGGACCGTCATTGAGATCGGGGGGGAAGACTCCAAGTTTATTGTTCTTGAAAGGCAACCTTCCGATGATTATGCCAGGCTGGTTGACTTTGAGATGAACAGTGTTTGCGCTGCGGGTACAGGCTCTTTTCTCGACCAGCAGGCAAAGCGTATAGGTGTCCCCATAGAGAAGGAGTTTGGCGAGATGGCTATGCGTTCGGTCAATCCGCCACGTATCGCCGGACGCTGTAGCGTCTTTGCCAAGAGTGACATGATACACCACCAGCAGCTGGCCACCCCGCTGCATGATATTGTGGCAGGACTGTGTTTTGCGCTGGCAAGGAATTTCCGGAGCACGGTGGCGCGAAGCAAGGAGATCAGAAAACCCGTGATCTTCTCCGGAGGCGTCGCCGCCAACATAGGTATGGTGAGAGCATTCCGCGAGGTTCTTGACCTCTCCCCTGAAGAGCTGATCATTCCCGAGCATCATGCCTCGATGGGTGCTATCGGCGCTGTCATGTACTGCCATTCCAACCGTTTACAGATGGATCACTTTGCCGGGCTGGCGCAGCTGGAGGAGTACCTTAATAACGACAGCACGGTTTTCAGCAGCCTCCCTCAGCTCACAGTATCCGAAGCAACATATAACAAGGAGGTCAGGTTCAGGAAAAACGGCACTGACAAAATCCCGGTATACCTGGGCATTGATGTCGGCTCCCTGAGCACAAATGTCGTACTGATAGACCCTCAGCATAACGTAGTGGCGAGACGGTACCTGCCTACAGCCGGCAAGCCCCTGGAGGCAATACAGAAAGGCATGACCGAAATCTACGACGAAGCGGGAAACGACGTGGTAGTCATCGGCGCAGGAACCACCGGATCAGGAAGATACCTCACCGGCGACTTCATCGGTGCCGATACCATCCGGAATGAGATAACGGCACAGGCCACGGCCGCAATAGACTATGACCCTACGGTTGACACCATTTTTGAGATCGGAGGACAGGATTCCAAGTATATCAGCATCGAGAACGGGGTGGTGGTAGACTTTGAGATGAACAAGGTATGCGCCGCCGGCACCGGTTCATTCCTGGAAGAACAGGCAGAGAAGCTGAACATTAAGATTATTGATGAGTTCGGAGCCATGGCCCTGAAGTCAGAGTCGCCCGTCAAGCTGGGCGACCGCTGTACCGTATTCATGGAGTCAGACCTGAATTCATTCATGCAGAAAGGCGCAAGAAATGATAACCTCGTTGGAGGACTGGCATACTCCATAGTATATAACTACCTCCAGAAGGTAGTGGCTGACCGGAAGGTTGGCGACAAGATATTCTTCCAGGGAGGAGTGACGAACAACAAAGCCGTGGTGGCTGCCTTTGAGCAGGTGCTCGGGAAAAAGATAATTATTCCTCCACACTTCGACGTTACCGGTGCCATAGGAGCAGCTATTCTGGCGCAGCGATCAATGACTGAAGGACAAAAGACATCCTTCCGGGGCTTCGGCATACGCAACGCCACCTACGAGATGAGCAGGTTCGTCTGCAACGGCTGCGTAAACCACTGCGAGATTAGCAGGGTGAAGATCGAGGGAGATGACAAACCGCTATTCTACGGGGGCCGCTGTGAAAAATACGAGACTGACGGGCGAAAGAAGAACACGGGCCACCTCCCCAACCTTTTTAAAATAAGGACCGGAATGCTCACCGGAGACTACATTGAAAGAGAGGCAGACGGTAAGCCTACCGTTGGAATACCAAGGGCACTGATGATCTACTACCAGCAATTTCCCTTCTGGAGGACCTTCTTTGAGGAGCTGGGTTTCAGAGTCATTCTCTCAAGGGAGTCTGACAAGAAACTAATAGCACAATCTATTGAGACTATCACCTCTGAGACCTGTCTGCCGGTTGAGCTGATGCACGGACATGTGATAGACCTTCTTGACAAGGGAGTTGATTATGTCTTTCTCCCCTTCATTGTCAGCGGCAAATACAAGGAAGGTGACACGACCACAAACTCCAACTGCCCGTGGATACAGTCGTTCCCCTTTATGGTTAAGGCCGCCCTCAGGGGTAAGGTAGATGATTCGAAGTTCCTCACGCCCACCCTACACTTCAGGTATTTTGAGCGTGCACTGGTGAAAGAGATGATCTCATTCTTCGGTGACAGGTTCGGCCTTAGCGGAGAAAGGATCAGAAAGGCTGTTTATAAGGCTGACGGTGTCCAGATCTCGTTTGAGAAGGGTCTTGTGGAATACGGGCGTGAGGTGCTGGCAAATGTCCCTTCCGGCTGCAGGCCGGTGATCATTCTGGGCAGGCCATACAACAGCACTGATCCTCACCTCAACCTCGGTCTCACCGAGAAACTACTGGCACAGGATGTCATGCCCATTCCTCTTGACATGCTTGATCTTCAGGTAGGGGATATCTACACAAACTATCGGAACATGTACTGGCCCAACGGCCAGAAGATGATTGCCGCCGCACAGTATGTTGCCAGAACCGAAGGTCTTTATGCCGTTTACATCAGTAACTTCAGGTGCGGGCCCGACTCATTTATCTGGCACTATATTACCGAAGAGCTCAAGGGCAAGCCCTTCCTTCACCTGGAGGTTGACGAGCACTCTGCCGACGCAGGGATGGTAACACGTATCGAGGCGTTCCTTGACAGCCTGACAGGCGCGGAACAGAATGAAAAGAAAGATCTGACCGTTATCCGGCCGCGTCCCAGTCCGTCAGAGCCGCCGGTCAACAGGACCCTCTACTTCCCCTATATGCATGACGGCGCCTATTTTGTCGCAGCCGCTGCACGTAGCATAGGAATCCCTTCGGAGGTGCTCCCGAAACAGACGGACGAGGATATCGCACTTGGCAGAAAATACACCTCCTCCAAGGAGTGCTTCCCGATGATATGTACCACAGGCAGTTTCCTCAAGAAGCTGATGGAGCCGGGTGCTGATCCCTCGAAGATGAGCTTCTTCATGCCTGACCATAACGGCCCGTGCCGGTTCGGACAGTATAACCAGTTCCAGAGGATACTCTTTGACAGGCTGGGATTTAAGGATGCTGAGCTGGTAACACCCTCCAATGACACCGCCTATGCCGATCTGGCAGGCGACAGGAGCCGGAAGTTCAGGATCAGTGCATGGAAAGGATTCGTCTCATTTGACTACATAAGAAAACTGTACCGTGAGATCCGGCCCTATGAGCTGAACAAAGGCGAAACAGAGGCAGTCTACCAGGCGGCATTGAAGAAGGTGGAGAATTGTATTGAAAACAACAGCCGGGGCCTCCGCCGTCTGCTGGTGGAGATTGCCGGTGAATTCATGGCTGTTAAGGCTGACAGGAGTCGCCGGAGACCTGTCGTAGCAGTCCTTGGGGAGATTTACATGCGTGACAATGCCGGATGCAACGGCAATATTGCCAACCGTCTCGAAAACCTCGGGGCTGAGGTGGTGATAGGCCCCTTCTCGGAATGGATCACCTACTCCACGCATCGTTTTACCCGCGACAGCAAGTGGAAAAACGACACCAGGGGGCTTATAAAATCGAAGATTCAGGGTATCGGGCAGGAGGTGATAGTTGACTACCTCCTCAGGGGTATAAACAAATACACTGACACCACTAAGGATGTCTCTCTGCATGAAATACTTAAGCTGAGCAACAAGTATGTCAGCGAATTCTACGACGGTGACCCGCCGATAGCCATGGGCTCATCGGCAGCCCTTGCGCAGAGAGGCGTATCAGGCATTGCTGCTATACTTCCCTTTACATGCATGCCCGGCACATTGATAGCATCAGTAAGCGATTCGTTCCGGAAGGACTACAACAATATTCCTTTCCTTAACATTCCCTACGACGGCCAGGATACAGTCTCACTGGAGACACGGCTTCAGGCCTTCATGTTCCAGGTCAGGGAGTATGCTGAGGCTCGCCAACCAGTGTCATCTCATCAATAAGGTAGCCTGCACCTGCAAACTTGTCGACAATAAACAGGACATACCTTATATCAAGGCTTATGTTGCGGCTCTGTGCCGGGTTGTACATGATATCTGACGCCACACCCTCCCATGCGCGGTCAAAGTTGACCCCTATAAGGTGCCCCTCGGCGTTAAGCACCGGGCTTCCCGAATTGCCGCCTGTGGTGTGGTTGTTGGCGATGAAGCAGACAGGGACATCGCCGTTGATTGCGTACCTGCCGAAGTCCTTCTTCTCATAAAGCTCCCTCAGCCTGTCGGGAACATCATAATCATATATCGCGGGGTTATCCTTCTCCATCACCCCTGTGAGGGTGGTGTAATGCTTGTGATAAACGGCATCGCGTGAATCGTATCCCATCACCTTACCGTAAGCCAGCCTGAGTGTTGAGTTGGCATCCGGATAGAAGACCTTGTCTTTGCCCTGTTCCATCTGTGCCGCCATGTAAAGCTTGTTCAGCTCGGTCAGGCGGGCGTCAGCTGAAACCATCTCAGGCCTCACCCTCGATTCTATCAGCTCCGCTGCAGAGACAGCCAGGATATAGAAAGGATCCCTCTGAATCTTTTTTGCATCAAAACTGGCAAGCAGCGTCTTCACCCTCTCCTCATCAGTGAACACTGATCTGGCAAAGAGCTTGTCAACCACAGCCCCGAAGTTGCCTTTGCATGATGCTGCCAGCTCCCTGTATGCCGGTGCCTGCCATTCGGTCTCCACATTCTTGCCATACAGTTCCATGACCGCGACAAACAGTTTTTTAGATACATCCTGGTCATAGTTGCGAAAGAAGCCATCTGCATAGCCCTGTAGTCGTTCAAGTTCCTTCCCGAGGTCGGGGCTCTGCTTTGCTGCCAGCTCCACTGCTCTGCTGAAGGCGCCTGCAAGGCTTGCAGGCTCAGCGCCTGCGGAGCCGAAGACCTCAGAGGTATAGATACTGACAAGGTAATATTTGGCATAGCTGTCATATATTTCGTCATACTGTTCAAAGAGGCTGCCGTATTTCTGCATACGGGACGGGTCAGCTGCCACCCAGGTCATAAACTCTTTCTCAAAGGCCTCCTTGCGCTTGACACCGTCCATGTTGTCAAGGCTCTGAATCTCCCCTATCCATTTCTTCCAGCCATTAGCCAGGCCGAATGACTTGCCCGAATATTTGAGTCTTATCAGCGGGTCTGTAGCCATCTCCTGTTCCATGATGGAAATCTTCTTTCCGCGTATCTCCACCTGCTTCGGATAGATCACATCCTTAAGCATCCTTATATGTTGTGAGGGTGCATACTCCTGGGTTCTTCCGGGATAACCGAAGACCATGGTGAAGTCGCCCTCACTGACGCCTGCGAGTGAAACAGGGAAATGATACGCCGGTTTATATGGTACGTTTTCAGCCGAATAAGCTGCAGGCTTATTCTCACTGTCAGCATAAACCCTGAAGAGGGAGAAATCGCCGGTATGGCGCGGCCATACCCAGTTGTCAGTGTCGCCACCGAACTTGCCTATGGCTGAAGGAGGTGCTCCCACCAGCCTGACATCACGGAATACCTCATTGACAATCAGAAAATACTGGTTACCCATGAAGAATGGCCTGACTGCAGAGAGGTAATGAGTACCCTTAACGGCTTCATTGTTGATGGCGGTGATGTTTGCGTTTACAATGGCATCCCTTTTTTCCTTGTCCATATCATCTGTGACACCGGCAAGAACCCTGTCTGTGACATCCTCCATGTACTTGAGGATAGTCACCGTCAGCCCGGGATTCGAAAGTTCCTCTGCATTTGAGGATGCCCAGAACCCATCAGCCAGGTAATCATGTTCAAGAGTCGAGTGATTCTGTATTGATCCGTATCCACAATGGTGGTTTGTAATAATCAGCCCTTTGTCTGAGATGAACTCACCTGTACAACCGCCGCCGAAGAGCACCACGGCATCTTTCATTGAGGCCTTGTTGATGCTGTATATATCCTCGGCAGTGAGCCTGAAGCCGTTTTCCTGCATCAGCTGGATGTTGTATTTCCCAATCAGGACCGGGATCCACATACCCTCATCAGCAACTGCTGACGGGGTAAACATCGCCACAAGCAGGGCGAAAATGACTAATCTTTTTTTCATATCATATTTGATTTATTTCCTGTGAAATGAAGCAATGCGTCATAAAGATCGCTTACCGGCATACCCACGACGTTGTAGTATGATCCCTCAATCCGTTGGATTCCCCTGAGGCCAATCCATTCCTGGATACCATAGGCTCCGGCCTTATCATAAGGCCTGTAGTGCATTACGTAATATAAAATCTCCTCCTCCTCCAGCTTTCTGAAGGTCACGCTTGTGGTTACGGAGAAGGTGTGGCTTCTTGTGCTATCTCTCAGGCACAGACCGGTAATTACCTCATGCCGGCAACCGGAGAGAAGCCTGAGAAACTGCATGGCCTCATCATCATCCGCGGGTTTGCCTAGAACAGTCTCATGGCACCATACAACAGTATCGGCCGTAATGAGTATCTGACGGGGCTGCAACATCTCTTTCCATGAGCCTGACTTGCCATTGGCAAGGAACTCTGCTATCTCCCTGCCCCGTAGGTTTGCGGGCCATTTTTCATCATAATCGATGGCCTCGGCTCTGAAACTGAAGCCAGCCTCCGCCAATAGTTGTCTTCGCCTTGGAGACTCCGAAGCCAGTATCAGTTCATAATCCTGTAGCCCGTCAGAAGTCATCCTAAAAGATTTTCCCCGAAGTGATGATTGCACCTGCAACAAGTGAATAGAGGATCCCGGCAACCATAATCAGTTTCATAAGCCTGCTGGCCGTTTGGAACTGGTCCCTCTCCTTGCCTGTCAGCACTTTATAGATCACTGCGGCAAACGGGATTGTCAGAAGGAGGGTGATGTATATCAGGGTTAGGGTGTCATGAAGGAATATGGCCCACACGAAATAGAGAAGGGCAATGGTAACCAGTGAAAGGAATATTACGACTGTCTTGCATGTCAGCAGACCTGATCTTACCGGCAGGGTATTTCTGCCTGTCTCCCTGTCACCTTTACAGTCTTCCATGTCTTTTATTATCTCACGGATAAGGGTTGTAAGGAAGGCGAATAGTGCAAAGCCGCCTACCCAGAAAAAGAGGATACCCACGCCGGGGAAATTTACTGTAGTTTGTGAATAATATACAAATATGGGAGCAGCATCATATACCACCACAAGCATCGGGACCATGGCCACCAGGATGGCTACAATGATATTTCCGAGGAGGAATTGCCTCTTATAGGTGGCAGAATAAAAATAGAGCAGTCCGGTGATGAGGATGAAGAAGACTCCGAGCCATATATAGCCTATACGTGCTGATACATAGGTACCGCCAATGACGCCCAGGATGTTCAGGATATTGTGATACATCATGGCCATGCGCCTGGTGACGGTATTTCCGACAATAATGGAGCCCCGGTTGATAAGGTCAGCCCGGATATCAAAATAGTCATTGATGACATAGCCCGCTGCCGTAAGAAGGCAGGTTGAGATGACAAGAATAAGAAAATCAAACCATCCCAGCTGGAACATCATTCTGGTAACTGTTTCCGGGTCACCGGCAAGGGTGACAGGCATGGCATTCAGCAGGGGCCTGATGACTGAATACCTCATAAGCATCATCGTCACTGCCACCACCAGCAGGTTAGGCAACCTGACAAGGTCCATCAGGTCTGTTATCCTCTCACCACGTAAAAGCTTCATGATCCATCCAGTTATTATGCAGTCTGAGTGCCTGCTCAATCACATCACGAACGCATCCCTCACCGCCTCGTTTGTCAGAAATATATACGGCTATCTGTTTTATCTCACTGTCTGCATCAGCCGGGCAGGCTGGCAGTCCCACCATCTTCATCACATTGAAGTCAGGTATGTCATCACCCATGTAGAGAACATTCCTGGGATCCATATTCCATCTGGCAACCAGCTCCTTCATGCTCTCAGTCTTTGTCCTTGAATTGAGATAAATATCATTAACGCCCAGCGTTTTAAGGCGTTTGACATACTCTTTTGAATTGGCTCCGGAGATCACTCCCACCTTATAACCTTTTTTTACCGCCAGCTGTATGGCATAGCCATCTCTCAGGTTGACAGTTCGGAGTGGTAATCCCCAAACCGAGAGGGCAATTGTCTGTGTTGAAAGGACCCCGTCTATATCAAAAACGAATGCTTTCACGCCCCTGAGCTCTTCCTTGAAATTGGTCATCAGCTGTTCTTCTTATAGTGAGCGGCTATCATTCTGGTGACAAGCCGGTACAGTTTCTGATATTCAGGTGAGAAAGATAGCAATTCCAAATGTTTTTCGATAGTATTNNTTCAGGTGAGAAAGATAACAAATCGATATGACTTTTTATTGTACCTGTATCATGTCTCACAGCAGGTCCTGTCTGCGCTGCCACCGGGCCTGTGCGCAAAACCTTCCTGAATGTCTCTTCGAGANNAAGCAGTGTGGGGTCGAAACCTGCTCCGGCAGCTATGGCCTCGCCGGTAGTCATCATGAAATTCGAGAAGTTATTCGTAAAGACTGCTGCCACATGAAGGTGGCTTCTCTGCAGGGAGTCACAGTCCCATGCTCCCGCTCCGATACTGATGCCAAGCTCTCTCAGCGTCTCCAGTGAGCGGCTGTCAGTGGCCTCTACAATGAATGGCACCTTCCTCAGGTCAGGGGGAAAGCCCCGGGTGAAGGTCTGCAGA
>DCSU01000055.1:0-617 GCA_002325785.1 Bacteroidales bacterium UBA1458
GCAACGCAAAAGTACTCATTATTGCGTTGCACTGACAAATATCTGCTCAAAAATCGGGCCGAATTATTATCTTCACACCACTACTCAAAAATGCATTTATGGATAAGAGAGTCAAAGTGGGTATCATCCGTGAAACGAAGATCCCGCCAGACAGGAGGGTGCCACTTACCCCCGCGCAAATAGTTGAACTGAGAGAGAAATACCCGTTCGCGGAATTCTTTGTACAGCCTTCTGATATAAGGTGTTACAGCGATGACGAGTACAAGTATCTTAAGATTCCGCTCCGCGAAGACCTTAGCCATTGTGACATACTCATGGGTGTGAAGGAGGTGGATAAGCGGACATTCATCCCGGGTAAGACCTACCTATTCTTTGCTCATGTGGCTAAGAAGCAGGAACACAACCGTGAGATGTTGGTAGAGATACTCAACAAAAAGGTTCGGATAATCGATTATGAGTACCTCACCACTGACAAAGGCCAGAGGGTTGTGGCTTTTGGCCGGTGGGCCGGTATCGTGGGCTCATACAATGCCCTTAGAGCCAGGGGAATAAAGACCAACAGATTCAAACTAAAGCCGGCATTTCAGTGTCGTGATCTCGATGAGATGTGGGCCGGA
>DCSU01000055.1:639-824 GCA_002325785.1 Bacteroidales bacterium UBA1458
GCCATGGAGACACTGGCCAACTGCAGCAACCTGCTCCGGGTCTCGCCGGAGGATTTTCTGGCAAAAGAGTACGAGGTACCTGTTGTTTGCCAGATAGGCCCGCAGCACTATGTTAAACACACTGACGGACGTCCGTTCGACTTCAACAACTTCGTCTATCATCCGGAGGATTACCGGTCGGATTT
>DCSU01000055.1:849-14927 GCA_002325785.1 Bacteroidales bacterium UBA1458
AGATGTTGAGAAGCATGACTTCAAAATATCCGTTATTGGCGACATCAGCTGCGACATCGACGGGCCAATACCAACCACACTGAGGGCCACTACTATAGCTGACCCCTTTTACAGCTACAACCGCAGCCGTCATATTGAGGAGGATGCCTTCAAACATCCTGACAGCATCACAGTCATGTCAATAGATAATCTCCCCGGGGAGTTGCCCCGTGATGCTTCGAGCGACTTTGGCAAGCAGCTGATTGAGCATGTTCTGCACGACCTGTTCCTCGACAACGATTCTCCGATGATACAGCGTGCAACCATCACCAGCGGAGGTATTCTGGAGCCCCAATACCGCTACCTGGCAGACTGGGTCATCCCGCAGGATAAAGGCCTATGATGCGCATTGTGATTTGCGGACCGGCGCATCCCTACCGCGGCGGTATCGCAGCATATAATGAAAGGCTGGCTCAGCAGTTACTCCAGGAGGGGGATGCCGCAGCCATCTATACCTTCAAGCTTCAGTATCCGTCATTCCTTTTCCCCGGCAAGACCCAGTTTAATGAGGGTTATGCCCCTGCAGGGGTTACAATCACCCGTGCCATCAATTCCGTCAATCCCCTGAACTGGTTTTCAATTGGCCTTCGTCTGCGCCGGACCAGACCAGACCTCATGATCCTGCGCTACTGGCTTCCCTTCCTGGCTCCGGCGCTGGGCTTCATATCACGCATTGTGCGAAGTAACGGGCATACGAGGATTGTTACCATCTTTGATAATGTGGTGCCGCACGAGAGGCATTTCGGCGACAGGATGCTTACCAGATTCTTTATCAGGAGTATCCACGGGGCCCTGGTGATGACAAAAGCAGTGGAAAACGACCTTAGACAGTTCACGGCTACTATGCCTTGCATCATATCACCTCATCCGCTCTTTGACAACTATAGCGAACCGGTTTCACGGGCGGAGGCTGTCGTACACCTGAAATTATGCCCCGCAGACAGATTCATTCTCTTCTTCGGATTTATCAGGGAGTATAAGGGCCTTGACCTTCTCCTGGAGGCGATGGCTGACCCTGACATCAGAGCTCTGGGAATCAAATTGATAGTCGCCGGGGAATTCTATGAGGATGAGAAGCCGTACTTCGATCTGATGCATAAACTAGACCTTGGAGACAGTATCATCTTTCATTCTCACTTCATCAGTGATGAGGAGGTCAGATATTACTTCTCGGCCGCCTCGCTTGTGGTCCAGCCATATCGCAGCGCCACTCAGAGCGGTGTCACCCAGGTGGCATATCACTTCAACAAGCCCATGGTGGTAACAAATGTGGGGGGGCTGGCAGAGATTGTGCCAGACGGAAAATGCGGTTATGTGGTTACCCCTGATCCCGGAGCCATCGCAAAAGCCATCAATGAGTTCTTTAGTGGCAACGAGGATAGGTTCAGATCAGGCATTGATGAGCAGAAAAAGCTATACACATGGGACAGGCTGACGGAGGCATTGCGAACCCTGGCGAGGCAAACGGGCAAGACCAGGCAAAAGGCAGTAGGCAGTAGGCAGTCATTTCAGGCAGTAGGCAGTAGGCAGTAGGCAGTCGAAATATGGCTGAGGACTGAGGATTGAGGACTGAGGACTGATCAGACTACATATTGAGCCGCTCCCTGACCAGGTAACGGTTGCGGTCGGAAGAGCGCCTGTTGACCAGCTCGGCGAGGAAACCGGTAAGGAAGAGGAAGGATCCTATTATCATCACCGCAAGAGCAATGTAAAAATAGGGACTGTCGGTTATCAGCGGAGCCCGTAATCCCTGGTTAATAAACACCAGCTTTCGTATTCCAAGATAGGCAGCCATGATGAAACCGGTGAGGAACATCAGCGAGCCAAGCGTCCCGAAGAAGTGCATGGGGCTCTTGCCGAACCGTGTGATGAAGCTGATGGTAAGCAGGTCAAGATATCCCTTCATGAACCTGTCGAGCCCGTACTTGGTCACGCCGTACTTGCGGGCCTGATGCTGCACTACCTTCTCGCCGATATTCCTGAAGCCGGCCTCCCGGGCAAGCATTGGAATATACCTGTGCATCTCGCCATAGACCTCAATGCTCCTGACCACCTCGCCATCATAGGCCTTGAGCCCGCAGTTGAAGTCGTGCAGCCTGATGCCCGAAAATTTTCTTGCGGTATAGTTATACAGTTTTGAAGTGGTTCTCTTGATGAATGGATCATATCTCTTCTTCTTCCACCCTGAGACAATGTGAAATCCCTCCCCACGCACCATACGTACCAGTTCGGGTATCTCATCAGGACTGTCCTGCAGGTCGGCATCCATGGTAATTACCACATCTCCTGTTGATGCTTCAAACCCAGTCTGAAGCGCGGCTGCCTTGCCATAATTGCGTCGGAACCGGACAGATCTAATCCTGTTGTTGCCTGCCGAGAGCCGCTTTAGCACCTCCCAGGTACCGTCAGAGCTTCCGTCGTCAATTATGATGACCTCGTAATCAATCAATGATGATGTGCATACCCTGTCGACCCATTCTGCCAGCTCCGGCAGGGATTCTGCTTCGTTATAAGCGGGGACTACAACAGTAAGGTCCATTATTCTTTTGGTTCTTCAGCCATCTCATCAAGGAGAGGATTGCCCTTTTTCATTATGAACAGAGAAACAAGCAGTGACAGTATTAGTCCGTAAAAGACACCGTTGATGATTGACATCAGGGCAGTAAACCAGGGTTTCATAATTTTGGCCTGCATCTCAAGTGCTTTTTCTATTGCAGCTTCAGGCATACCCCGGGCAATGAACCGCTCTTCCTGTACGGCAATAGACTTGTCAACGAGTCCCGGATCAATGAAGGCATATAGCACATAAATGTATATTGAGGCAATGATGGCTGCATAGAGATTGATTATCACTCCGGCCCCGACTGCTTTGCCGAAGGAGATATAACCGTTATTGTAATGATCGCGGTATGAACGAAGCAGAAAGAAGAGCACCAAAATGCTGATCAGAAGGCTGGGCCATAATACCCATGTCTTGAAGGTCAGATCAAACATATATGCCAGCAGGGATAGTCCGACAGTAATGAGACCAAGTATGATTCCATAATTAAGAGTCTCTTTCCAGATTGATCTTTTCTGTTCCATTTTACGCGATTTTTTGATTTTGAAAACAAATATAATCTATTTGCTCAAATCTCTGCCTCAAAGAAATCAGGAACTAATATTTGGAGCAGGACTTAAAAGTTAGTATTTTTGCACGGGGTAAGTCTCATACGACCAGCTCCCTTTGAACTCCCCCAGGGTCGGAAGGCAGCAAGGGTAGAAGGTTGTAGCGGTGCGATGTGAGTAGCTTACCCCTCTTTTTTTTACCCCCTCTCGTAAGAAGTTTATATATTTGCCGTCACTTTGTTGAGAAGATGATACTTAAAATCTATCCGGAAAACCCGAATCCTGATCATATCCGCAGGGTGACCTTCGTTCTTGAACAGGGAGGTATCGTCATTTACCCCACTGACACCATCTATGCGATGGGGTGCGACATCAAGGCCGGCAAGACTATTGAGAAGATAGCCCGTTTCAAAGGACTCAATCCTGGCAACCCTGATATGTCAATGATCTTCTCATCTATGAGCCAGCTCTCCGAATATACTGTTATTCACGACAATAACCTCTTCAGGCTTCTGAAGCGCAATCTCCCGGGAGCGTTCACCTTCATTGTCCCTGCCAACAACCAAATACCGGCCATGTTCAGGCATCGCAAGAAGACGCTTGGCATACGCATACCTGACAACAACATTACACAGGCCATTGTGAATGACCTGGGCCGCCCGCTTGTTACAACATCCATTCACGAGGATGATGAGGTAATGGAATATATCACTGATCCCGAGCTTATTCACGAGAAGTATGATGATTTTGCAGACCTTGTTGTTGACGGCGGATTCGGGAGCAATGAACCGTCAACGGTAGTCGATTGTACCGGACCGGAGCCTGTCATACTGAGGCAGGGTAAGGGAATACTTGAGTTGTGAGGGATTGTCGATTTCAGATTTTCGATTGTCGATTGAACGCAGGACCGCAAGACCGCAGGACTTTCAGACTTTATGGACTTTAAGGACTTTCGACTTTACTGACTTTCGACTTACCGTCTCTACCTCTTTTCTGAATTGAAGAACTTATTCAGCTTGTCAAAGGCTGAGGGCAGGGCGAAGACAACCACCTTGTCGCCTGCCTTGATAAGAGTGTCTCCGGTAGCAATATATGGCTTATAGTCCCGGATCCCGCCCCCCACGATGGCATCCTTGGGAAAATCAATCAGCTTGAGTGGCCCGCTTGTTATGCGTGCATTCTCAGGAACATTGTATTCTATCACCTCAGCCTCGGTGCCGGTCATCATCTTTACCTGCGTGACGTGCGGATTCATCGTGTGACGGAAGATCCGGCTGGCAGTAGCTATCTTCTTGTTGATGACAGTATCGATGCCTGAGTTCTCTGCCAGGTTAATGTATTCCATGTTCTCCACCTCCGCGATGGTCTTCATGACACCTATCTTTTTGGCCAGGAGGCATGAGAGGATATTTGTCTCGGAGTTGCCTGTTACAGCAACGAAGGCATCCATATGCTGCAACCCCTCCTCTGCGAGCAGGTCACCGTTCCTGCCGTCACCGTTGATAACCAGAGTCTCCTCAAGTGTTTCGGCCAGGTCGCGGCATTTCTCGAGATCAATGTCTATAAGCTTGACCTGGCAGTGTTGCTGCAGGTTCAGGGCAACATGCCTCCCGATACGGCTTCCCCCGAGGATCATTATGCTTTTGGCTTCGACGTTGCGCTTGCCTGAGAACTTCATCATATCAGCTATACCGTCACGTGTGGATATGACAAACGCCAGGTCGCCCTCGAGGAACTCCTCCTTGCCCCGCGGGATGATGGTACGGTCATGCCTCTTGATAGCCACGGCGCGGTATTCTATTGATCCGAGCGTGCTGGTCACCTCCTCGAGGCTGCGGTTGACAACCGGAGCATTCTTTTCCAGCTTCTGGACGTAGAGCGACAGCAGTCCACCTGCAAAATCCATGAACTCTGTAGTACCGGTCTCCTTTAGCAGGCTGATCACCTCCTTGGCAGCTATGAGCTCAGGGTAGATCAGGTGGTCAACACCCATTTCCCTGAAGAATTCCTTGTTGCCCCTCTCAAGGTATTCCAGGTTGTCAATGCGTGCTATCACCTTTTTGGCGCCCAGCTTTTTAGCAAGGATTGCCGCCGTGATGTTGGTGTCTTCGTAGTGCGCGACGGCGATGAAGAGGTCTGTATGTTTCTTGATAGCCTCCCGGAGCAGATTTAGTGAGGTTGCAGACCCCTCAAAGGTAAGTACGTCTATAGTGGCGTCTACAGGCTTGAGACGCTCTGCCATAGAGTCTATCAGGATGATCTCATGTTCGCTTTGCGAAAGCATTTTGGCAAGATGGGTGCCCACCTCTCCTGCACCGGCAATTACAATTCTCATTTCCGCCTTAATAAAGTAGGCGCAAAGTTATATAAAAGAAATGTTAACCGGGGTCAATAACCTCAATCTTTAGTCCGCGTGTGTTGGCATGCCTCCTCACTTCTGCAGGTACCAGACCGTCATCTGACGGAACCAGGAGCAGTCTGCCGTGCTGCCTGACCCTAAGCTCAGTACCCCTGATGTTGTAAACAATCACCCGCTCGCGGCGGGTCTCCTCTATTACTTTAATGGTACTGCAAAAGAGCAGGAGTATCATGGTCACTATGAATGGCTTAAGGGTTATCTTCCTGACCCTGAGCAGTGATGTGAGAAGAAGGGCCATTGCAACTGTAAGGAGGATAGTCTCGGCTGATGACATCCCGATGTTCAGTATCACGCCTTTATCCATTGAGCTGATCAGGCCGGTGAAGGTGAGGGTGAAACGCGCCAGACGGTCGAGGATTATTGCAATAAAGGCGGAGATGGGCGCAACCGATGAGGTTACAATCAGCATCATGGCAAGCAATAGTACCACAAAGGAGACGGGTATTACCACCAGGTTTGAAAGAAGGAAGAGCAGGGGGAAGATGTTGAAGAGCCTGATAGTCAGGGCCAGGGTGCCGGCCTGTGCCACCAGAGAGACGACTATCATAAAGCAGAACCAGTCCAGGACGCGGTTCTTCAGCCTGATTATCCGGTAAAAGGAGTTATAAAAGGCGATGATGAATGCCACGGCCAGGTAGGAGAGCTGAAAACCCGCCTCGAAGAGCACGGAAGGACGGGCTGCTGTCAGGATGAAGGCCGATGCCAGCAGGCTGTTCATCCCCGCTGCAGGTCTGTGAAGCATATTCCCTGCCTGCAGAAAGGTAAACATTATTGTTGCCCTCAGCACCGATGGCGACATGCCGGTGATGAATGCAAATCCCCACAGAGCCGGCACTATTATCATCGGTTTTATGATCTTCAACCTGCCGCGAAGGAAGAAGAGAATGCCGGAGAGGGCCAGGCTGATCATCCCGACGTGCAGTCCGGATACAGCCATGATGTGCATGGCTCCCGACCGTGAGAAGGAGGTGAGCCGCTCCTGGTCAAGCAGTTCCTTATCGCCTATAGTCAGGGCCGTGACCAGTCCCAGCTCTTCACCGCGGAGCCCGGCATCTCTGAACAGGTCTGTCATACCGTGAGCAATGATGAGTGATCTCTCCCTCACCGTCCGGCGGCCGTCAGAGTGATACGAAATGATGTCTCCGGAGCGGAAAAAGGCCATCTGTTTTACCCCCTGACCCTCCAGGTACCTGCGGTAGTTGAACTCGCACGGATTACCGTTGTTCATCACCGGACGCGGCCTGAGGTTCAGACAAAGACGGTCGCCCGGCTTCCATCGCGGGGGAAGGGTATCGGCCATGTACCAAAGCATGAGCGATCCGCGCGGACATATCAGGGAGTCACCCTCCCTGACGCTGATGATCTTTGCCCTGAAAGACCAGCTGGCGTTTCTCTTCTCAGGATAGCCGGAGAGACGAACCGTGACCCGCTGCCGGCTGTCAGGCAGTTCGGTTGGACGGGCCTGCTCTTCAGTACGAAGCAGGTAACCTGATGCCAGCAGGAAGAGAATGATAGCTGTACCGAAGAGGATATCAGGGAGAAAGCTTTTGCGGAGGAGCCGGATGGTCATTACTGCAATAGACAGGGCAGCGACAGTCAGGGCAACGGCCAAGAAGCGCGACGAAGCTTCCGCCACGATCACACCGGCACATAAAGGTGCATACAGCCTCAGGAAAGGGATCTCCCTGAATTGCACGGGTCACAGCTTAAGACCCATTAAAGTTATGTCAATTACTGAAAGAAAGCAAGGATAATCATTTACTTTCCGACTGGCAGAACTGTCCGGTAGTCGGCGCTGAATTTTCCCCGGCTGATGTCGTTAAGTTTGCCTTTGATGAGCCTGCGGCGAAGCGGACTAAGCCTGTCGGGAAACAGGATGCCGTCAAGATGATCATACTCATGCAGGATTACCCGGGCCTTGTAGCCGGTGTAGACCTCATCATGTAAGTTCCACTCCTGGTCATAATACTTAATGCGGAGCTCTGACTCCCTGTCCACCTCCTCATGCAGGCCTGGCAGGCTTAGGCATCCTTCGTTCATCGGCACTTTATCGCCCTTGCGCTCTACCACCTGCGGGTTAATGAAGGCTTTTTTAAACTCCTTCATCTCCGGATGGTCTTCACCCAGAGGCTCGCCGTCGATGACGAATAACCTGAGCGACTTCCCTATCTGCGGTGCGGCAAGGCCCAGTCCGTCAGATTTGTACATCGTCTCAAACATGTCGGCAATGAATGTATCAAGACCCGGATGATCATGTTTAACATCCTGGGCTATCTTCCTGAGTACCGGGTGGCCGTACACATAAATTGGATATGTCATCTCCTTCTGTTAATTCGTTTCTTTGTTTTCCCTTCCCCTGAGCCACGACTGGAGGATGATGGATGCGCTGATGCGGTCGGCCATTGATTTGTCGCGCCTGCCACTCTTCTTCACGCCTCCGTCGATCATGGTCCTCATGGCCATCCGGGAGGTGAAACGCTCATCTTCCAGGTGCAGGGGTGTCTCCGGGAAGAGCTTCCTGAACCTTGCAATGAACGGATCAATGTATTTTACGCTTTCACTGGGCAAATTGTTCACGGTGACGGGATAGCCGATCACAACATCCGTTACGTTCTCGCGCGGAATGTAAACCTTCAGAAAGGCTTCAAGTTCACCGGATGGCACGGTGACCAGGGGAGAGGCAATGATCCTCATCGGATCAGTCACAGCCAGTCCGCACCTCTTCCTGCCATAGTCTATTGCCAGCGCCCTGCTCAACTTATCGCTCCTTCAGTTATATTCTCCCGCGGTACAAATTTATCAGTTTTATGAGAGAAAAAAAAGAGAGCCGGGCTGTCCGGCTCTCCTTTTATCGAATACAGATTACTCTGTTTTGGTTTCAGTAGTAGGTGCAACCGTTCCGAACTCCATCTGTGACAAACGCTTGTAGTTATTATATCTCCACTTTGCGTTCTCCTCAGCCTGTTTGAACAGGTAGTCAGCTTCACCCGGGAAGTCCTTAGTCAGCGACGTGTAACGCACTTCAGACTTCAGGAAATCCTGGAACTTACTCCAGTCGGGCTCCTTGGAATCAAGCTGGAAAGGATTCTTGCCTGCTTCCTCAAGGCGCGGGTCATACCTGAAGAGATGCCAGTATCCTGATGTCACTGCATCTGCTGCCTGCTGCTGCGTCTTGCCCATGCCATTGCGGAGGCCATGATTGATACAGGGTGAGTAGGCAATGATGAGTGATGGTCCGGGATACTCCTCAGCTTCGCGTATAGCTTTGAAGTACTGGCTCTGGCTTGAGCCCATCGAGACCTGTGCAACATATACGTAACCGTATGTCATGACCATCTGGCCAAGGTCCTTCTTACGGATCTTCTTGCCTGAAGCGGCAAACTTGGCTACTGCCCCTGCCGGAGTCGATTTTGATGCCTGGCCGCCGGTATTTGAATATACCTCAGTATCAAGCACTAGGACGTTGATATTCTCGCCTGATGCAAGCACGTGGTCGAGGCCGCCGTAGCCGATGTCATACGCCCAGCCGTCGCCGCCGAAGACCCAGTAAGATTTCTTGACAAGATATTTCTTCAGGTCAAGGATCTCCTTGCATACCGGTGCCTTGTCCTTTTCGCAGGCAGCAATTACCTTTTCCGAGCTGGCCCTGCTGGTCTTGGTATTCTCCATTTCTGCTATCCACTCATTGAATGCAGCCACCGTTTCAGGTGCGAGACCGCTGTTGATGTTTTCCTTCATCAGACGTTCCAGTCGCTCCCTGATCCTGGTTGCACCCAGCATGAGACCGAAGCCGTACTCTGCGTTATCCTCGAAGAGTGAGTTGGCCCATGCCGGACCGTTGCCGTTTTTGTTTACAGTATAAGGCATTGAGGGTGCTGAGCCACCGTAGATGGATGAACATCCGGTAGCGTTGGATATTACCATGCGGTCACCGAAGAGCTGAGTGATGGCCTTGATATAAGGCGTCTCACCGCAACCTGCACATGCCCCTGAAAATTCAAAGAGAGGCTGGGCGAACTGTGAGTTTTTGACGTTGGTATATTTATCAACGATGGTATCCTTGTAACCAACCTTTTCATGCATGTAGGTCCATCTGTCTGCCTGTTCAAGCTGTGTTTCAAGCGGCTTCATGATGAGAGCTTTTTCCTTTGAGGGACATACGTCGGCGCAGTTACCGCAGCCGGTGCAGTCAAAGATGCTGACCTGTATTCTGAACTTATGGCTCTTGGTGTTTCCGATTCCCTGCTTGGCTGTGGTGCCTTCAGGAGCTGCTGCCAGTTCTTCATCAGTAAGGAGGAAGGGGCGGATAGCTGCGTGAGGACAGACGTATGAACACTGGTTGCACTGGATACAATTGTCTATCTGCCACTCGGGAACATTCACGGCTATACCGCGCTTTTCGTATGCGGCAGTGCCTGCGGGGAAGGTGCCGTCTTCACGGCCGACAAATGCACTGACGGGAAGATCATCACCCCTCATGCCGTTTATCACTTCAGCCACGTTACGGATGAACTC
Organism: Bacteroidales bacterium UBA1458; assembly: GCA_002325785.1. Classification (GTDB taxonomy): domain Bacteria; phylum Bacteroidota; class Bacteroidia; order Bacteroidales; family VadinHA17; genus SR-FBR-E99. Next base: position 10,931 of record DCSU01000055.1, read on the forward strand.
AGGCTTGCTGAGGTCAGCTTTTTCAGCGACCACCTTTATTGAAGCCCATTCTGCCGGGATCTCAACTTTTGCTACATCACCGCCACTGTCAATGGCATTATTGTTCATCCTGACAATATTTTCACCCTTCTTGCCATATGCCTTAATCACGGCATGCTTCATCTCATCGACAGCAAGCTTGTAGGGAATAACCTCAGAGACCTTGAAGAATGCGCTCTGCATGATCGTATTGGTCCTGGTGCCCAGTCCCAGATCCTCGGCAATCTTCGTGGCATTGATAATGTAGAAGCTGATATTGTTTTCTGCCAGGTATTTCTTCATGTGATCAGGAAGTTTGGTCAGGGTCTCTTCCGGTTCCCAGATGGAGTTGAGAAGGAATGTGCCCCCTTTCTTCAATCCCCTGAGCATGTCATACTTGTCAAGATAAGCCGGAACGTGGCATGCCACAAAGTCGGGTGTGTTGACAAGATACGGAGAGCGGATGGGCTGGTCTCCGAAACGGAGGTGTGAGGTGGTCACACCTCCTGATTTCTTTGAATCATAGGCGAAGTAAGCCTGGCAGTATTTGTCAGTGGTCTCACCTATGATCTTAATGGAGTTTTTGTTGGCTCCTACCGTGCCGTCTGAACCGATACCGTAGAATTTGGCCGAGTATGTGCCCTTGTGGCTGACATTTACCTCGGGGATGACGGGGAGCGACCTGAAGGTCACATCGTCAACTATCCCGACTGTAAACTGGTTCATTGGCTTCTCATTCTTCATGTTTTCGAAGACAGAGATCATCTGTGCCGGAGTTGTGTCTTTGGAGCTGAGGCCGTAGCGGCCGCCGAGGATCATCGGGCGGACTGGTTTGCTGTAGAAGACTTCAGTGACATCCAGATAGAGAGGATCACCGTTTGCACCGGGTTCCTTGGTGCGGTCAAGCACTGTGATGCGCTTTACACTCTTCGGCAGTACGTTGAAAAGATACTTTGCGGAGAAGGGTCTGTAAAGATGAACTGAGATAAGTCCCAGTTTCTCTCCCTTTGTTTCTGCCAGGTAGTCGATGACCTCCTTTATGGTTTCTGTAACTGAGCCCATGGCAATGATAATATTCTCAGCATCCGGAGCGCCGTAATAGGTGAATGGCTTGTACTGACGGCCTGTGAGCGCCGATATCTCTTTCATGTAATCATTGACCGTATCGTCAAGATTGGTGTAGAATGGATTGGATGCCTCCTTTGCCTGGAAGAAGATGTCAGGGTTCTGGGCTGTTCCCCTTGTTACAGGGTGTTCAGGGTTGAGAGCCCTGTCACGGAACGCCTGTAGCGCCTCCATGTCTACGAGCTTCTTCAAATCTTCGATGTTCAGCTCTTCGATCTTCTGAATCTCGTGCGAGGAGCGGAAGCCGTCAAAGAAATGGAGGAAGGGGACTCTTGATTTGATTGCGGCGAGGTGAGCTACTCCGGCCAGGTCCATGATCTCCTGGATGCCACCGCTAGCCAGCAGGGCGAAGCCGGTCTGGCGTGTTGCGTAAATATCACCGTGGTCACCGAATATTGAGAGGGCATGAGCTGCCACTGTGCGGGCACTGACATGAAATACACCCGGGAGAAGCTCTCCGGATATCTTATACATGTTGGGGATCATAAGAAGAAGCCCCTGTGAAGCTGTAAATGTTGAAGTGAGAGCACCCGACTGCAGTGAACCGTGCACTGCACCGGCTGCGCCGGCTTCGCTTTGCATCTCAACCACCTTAACCTCTTCGCCGAACATGTTCTTAAGTCCGTGAGCCGCCCACTCATCAACATATTCTGCCATGGTGGATGAGGGAGTGATTGGATAAATGCAGGCTACCTCGCTGAACATATAAGCTATGTGCGCCGCTGCCTGGTTGCCGTCACAAGTAATGAATTTTTTAGTTGCCATTTCTGATTAGAACTGATTAGTGATCAAATAACCTTTAAAAAAATAAGCTGCAAATTTACGGACTTTTTCTGACATTTTATTCGCTGTTCATCGAAATAAGGAACTCTTCATTGGAGCGTGTCTGGGTTATGCGGTCACGGAGGAACTCCATTGCTTCCACCGAGTTCATGTCGGTGAGATAGTTACGGAGAATCCATATCTTGCTGAGCATGTTTCTGTCAAGAAGCAGGTCTTCACGCCTGGTGCTGGAGGCTGGTATGTCTATTGATGGGAAAATCCTCCTGTTTGAGAGTTTGCGGTCGAGCTGGAGCTCCATGTTACCTGTTCCTTTGAACTCTTCAAAGATGACGTCATCCATCTTCGATCCGGTGTCGGTGAGGGCGGTGGCGATGATGGTAAGTGAGCCGCCGTTCTCAATGTTCCTTGCTGCTCCGAAGAACCTCTTAGGTTTATGGAGTGCGTTTGAATCCACACCACCGGAGAGCACTTTGCCGGATGCCGGGGCAATTGTGTTGAATGCCCTTGCAAGGCGGGTTATGGAGTCAAGCAGTATGACTACATCATGACCGCACTCAACAAGTCTTTTAGCCTTTTCCTGTACGATGGTGGCTATGCGAACGTGCCTCTCGGCAGGTTCGTCAAAAGTGGAGGCGATGACCTCGGCGTTGACGTTGCGAGCCATCTCAGTGACCTCTTCGGGACGTTCATCAATGAGGAGGATCATCAGATAGACCTCCGGGTGGAATTTAGCAATGGCATTGGCGATATCCTGAAGCAGAATGGTCTTACCGGTTTTTGGCTGAGCCACGATAAGACCGCGCTGACCTTTGCCTATGGGGCAGAACATGTCAACTATGCGTACTGAGAGGTTGCCTTCTCCGGGCTTGCACAGGGTGAATTTTTCATTCGGGAAGAGAGGAGTGAGGTAATCAAACGGCACCCTGTCACGGATGAAGTCAGGCGTGCGGCCGTTGATCTCTTCCACCTTTATGAGCGGGAAATATTTCTCGCCCTCACGCGGCGGGCGGATTGTGCCCCTGATGGTGTCACCGGTTTTCAGGCCGAAGAGTTTGATCTGCGACTGTGAGACGTAGATGTCATCAGGTGAACTGAGGTAGTTATAGTCCGGGGAGCGGAGGAAACCGTAACCATCGGGCATGATCTCCAGCACGCCGGTATTGGCGACGATGCCTTCAAAATCATAGGCCCTCTCTCTCTTCTCCTCCCTGACCGGTTCCGGGACATCCTGGTGGCCGTTCATTGATTCGTGGCTGGCAGGTGGTAATATCAAGGTAGCATCGGTTGCTGCAGCCTGAGCTATCACAGCGGCGTCATTTTCCTGATCAGCTAACCTGAGCAGATCCTGATCATTTTCACTGCCCTGTTCGGATGCGAATAAAAGCTTGTCTGTCTGCACCTGTGCCTCGTTCTGGTCAGTATACCGGGGAGATGATTGCTGCTGCTGTGCNNGCCCTGCTGTTGCTGGCCCTGCTGCTGTGCCTGGTCCTGCTGCTGTTGTGTCTTACTTTGTTGGGGTTGCTGCTGGCCCTGTTGCTGATATGGTTCCCTTGCCGGTGCACCTGAGGGTGATGGCTGTTGCTGGGGCTGACGGTCACCGTCATTTCTGCGCGGTTCCTGCTGGTCATTATTGTATGTGCGCGGACGCTTGTTGCGGTCCCGCTGCCATTGCTGTGGCTGCTGGGGACGCTGCTGCTGCGGTTGTCTTGGCTGCTGACCCTGCTGCTGACCCTGCTGTTGCGGCTGTGGTTGACCCTGCTGAGGTTGGTTATGCTGGGGCTGTGTTTGACCCTGTTGAGGCTGCTGTGGTTGGTTTGGAGTGCGGCCCTGCGGCTGTGGCTGCTTAGGCTGACGCTGACCCTGTGGCTGCTGCTGTTTTGGCTGACGCTGGTCAGGCGACTGTGGCTGTTTCTGAGGCCNNATGTTGCTGTTGCTGCGGCCCCCTGGGCCTGTCAGGCTGTTTCTGCTGCCCGGAGCGTTCCGGCTGCCTCTCAGTCGACGGACTTTCGATTCGGCCTGTCTTACGGGTGTCAGCAGCATCTATGGCCTGCTGGTCAAGGATCTTGTATAT
>DCSU01000055.1:14942-17630 GCA_002325785.1 Bacteroidales bacterium UBA1458
AGGAGCTCTGCCCTCTTAATTTTGAGCTGCTTAGCTATTTCCCTTAATTCGGGAACAAGCATTTCGCTCAGTTCAAGAATATCATGCATGTTTTGAAAATGTGTAGAAAATTAAAACGATTGATTTTTTGGTGAAGTGGGGATTGAAATGGACCCCTCCGACGGATGAACTGACTCACGTCAGTATTCCGGTGCAATATTAAGAATAAATTAGTTAAATAGCAAATAACCAGTGTAAAAATAGAGCTGCCAAATAAATTGGCCGGATTGATACATGGTTTACAGGGTCGCATCTTAATGAAAATGCACTTTATTGTTGTTTTATTAAGAAAATTTTAGTAGAATTGTGGGCTATTGCTTTAAAAAACTGCAAGGAGTACGCTAATTTATTGTCAATGCGTCAGTTAAAAATAACTAAACAGGTNNTGCAAGTTACTAAAAAACTATTATTAACCAAGAAATAATCTTTTGAAAATGTTGCTATAATGGCTTTTTTTTATTAAAATTGTCCCTATTGCCTGTAATTTTTGTTGAAAACTAATCTCTGGCCTGAAAATGCGTCAGTTAAAAATAACAAAGCAGGTCACCAACCGGGATACTCCCTCTCTTGATAAATACCTTCAGGAGATAGGTAAGGTTGAACTTATCTCCCCCGAGGAGGAGGTATCGCTGGCCAGACGCATACGTGCCGGTGACCATGACGCACTTGCAAGGCTTGTCAAGTCGAACCTCAGGTTCGTGGTCTCTGTGGCAAAACAGTACCAAAATCAGGGCATGACCCTGCCTGACCTGATAAACGAAGGCAATCTGGGGCTGATCAAGGCTGCCCAGAGATTTGACGAGACCCGCGGCTTTAAATTCATTTCATATGCCGTCTGGTGGATCAGGCAGGCCATCCTGCAGTCGCTGGCTGAACAGGCCCGTATAGTAAGGCTCCCGGTGAACAAGATCGGGTCGATAAACAGAATAAACAGAGCCTATTCAAAGCTTGAACAGGAATATGAAAGAGAGCCATCGGCACAGGAGATAGCCGATCTGCTTGAGATAGCCCCTGAGGATGTCAAGGAGGCAATACGCACCAACGGACGGACCCTAAGCATGGATGCGCCTATCAGTTCGGAGGAGGACAACAACATGTATGACGTGATGCAGAGTGATGACACGCCGAGTCCTGACCGCAATCTTATCAATGAATCACTTTCTTACGAGATAGAAAAAGCACTGAATACACTCTCCCCGCGTGAAGCGAGGGTGCTGAAACTTTATTTCGGCATCGGCATGAAACATCCTTTCACGCTTGAAGAGATAGGGGAGGAGCTGAAACTCACACGCGAACGGGTCAGACAGATAAAGGAGAAGGCCATCAAGCGTATTCAGTTTACGACGCGGTGCCGCATCCTGAAGTCTTACCTGGGGTGATAAAATAATTTAGATATTTCTGTTATGAGCCACCTGGTAGCCCCTTCACTTCTTGCCGCTGATTTTGCAAACCTTGCCTCCGAAGTTGAGATGATCAATGAGAGTCTGGCCGACTGGCTGCATCTTGACGTCATGGATGGTGTTTTTGTGCCCAATATTTCATTCGGATTTCCGGTCATTGAGGCGGTACGCGATCTCTCTGTCAAGCCCCTTGACGTTCATCTAATGATTGTCAATCCCGATATGTACCTTGAACGGTTCAGGGATGCCGGGGCCTCAAACCTGACGGTTCATTATGAGACCTGCCAGAATCTGCACCGGACGGTGACGGAGATACGCCGGCTGGGTATGAAGGCAGGGGTTACCCTGAACCCGCACTCGCCTGTCATGCTCCTGAAAGATATTCTCCCTTATATCGATATGGTTCTCCTGATGACTGTCAACCCGGGCTATGGGGGACAGACCTTCATCCCCGGCAGCATCAACAAAATAGGAGAGTTGCGGAGCATGATTGATGAGGGTGGGTATGATGTGCTTATTGAGGTCGATGGCGGCATTGATCTTCAGAATGCCCCGGTACTGGTTCATGCCGGTGTTGATGTGCTTGTCGCCGGCAGCTCAGTGTTCTCATCGTCCNNCGTCAGTGTTCTCATCCTCCGATCCTGCTGAGGTGATACGCAGGCTCAGGGAGCCTGTTTAGAACGGCCATCATCTCTCCAGGGCGCTCTCTATCCAGGAGATTATCCCTGAGCTGTCAGAGGCGTCAAACCAGTTTATCTCACTGTCCCTGTTCCACCATGTGAGTTGTTTGCGGGCGTAACGCCTGGTGTTTCTTCCGATCAGTGCAACAGCCTGTTCACGTGTGATGGCTCCGTCAAAATAACTGAACATCTCACGGTAGCCCACGGTGTTCAGGGCATTCAGGCCCCTGAAAGAGATGAGTGATGCAGCCTCCTCTTCAAGGCCCCTCCTGAGCATCTCTTCAACACGGAACTCTATCCTCCTGTAAAGTTCACCCCGTTCACGGGTCAGCCCTGCCCTGATAATCCTGAAATCGCGCTCTCTGGCAGTAGAGGTAAGATAAGCAGAAAAGGGCCTGCCGGTACTCTCAGTAATCTCCAGTGCGCGCATCAAGCGACGCGGATTGCGCAAATCGACTCTTGAATAATACTCCGGGTCAAGCATTTTCAGTGCCAGACGGAGTCCGGATATTCCCTCTGTACGGTACATGTCAAGATATTTTTGCCTGACAGCAGGATCAGTATCGGGG
>DCSU01000149.1:0-1896 GCA_002325785.1 Bacteroidales bacterium UBA1458
ATTGAAGCCACTCTCACGGCACACCACACTGAGCGGTGGCGCCCACCTACGCAGCCAAAGGCTACCCTGATGTCAAGGATACCTTTTCTCCTCATCATGGGAAGCGAGTTTCGGACGAGGTTTGTGCAGTCGCCGGCGAAAGCAACGGCCTCGTCATCATTGCCGAAGAACTCCACCACCTCGGGGTCGAGCCCTGTCAGCTCGTTCATCTCGCTCACCGTAGCCGGGTTACGCAGTCCGCGGCAGTCGAAGACAAATCCGCTGCCGGTGTCATAGCTGACTGTTCTTCCCTTTACAAAAGAAAAACTCTCAATATTGATCCTGACAAGGTCCTGGTAATGTGCCAGAATCTTGTATTTTCTCTGGAGCGGAACCGCCTCTGATGCTTTTGTCAGTTCGGGAAGTTCTATCTGCACCGCATCGCCGGCAAGAAGCTCATTCATCAGTTCCACAGCAGGAACAATGCTCTCGGTAAAGGTGGGTTTGTTCTCATGAAGTCCCCGGAAGCCGAAAGCGCCAAGGGCCTGCATAAGCCTGACGAGGGTGAAGGCTCCGGAATATTTTCCGAGCGACTCCCTCGACTTTCCTGTAGCTGCGGCAAAAAGGTCAAGGTGGCGGTTGAGTGTCTTCTGCCTGATATGATCCGGTATATAGGCCTTTGCATCATAAACCAGCGAGGCAATGTCATAATGGGGAGCGCCCAGCCTGCCACCCTGGTAGTCTATATACCACGGTTTTCCGTCCCTGATCATGATGTTAGCCGTCTGGAAGTCGCGGAAAAGGAAGTACTCCTGGCCGGCATCAAGCAAAAACCGGGTAAGGGTCTCAAAATCACGCTCAAGCCTTGTCTCATTGAACGGGGCTGCTATCAGCTTGAGAAACATGTACTTATAGTAGTTAAGGTCCCATACTATGCTCTGACGGTCGAAACTGCGGTGAGGGTAACACAAAGACAGATCCAGTCCCTGTATACCTTCCGTCTGTATCCTTACCAGGTCAGCTGCCACAGTCAGGAAGAGAGCCTCGGTCTCCTCATTGAATCTTTCTTCTTCAGTGCGTTGAAAGAGCCATGTGAACAGGTTTGTGTCACCAAGGTCCTCAAGGAAATAGACCCTTTTGTCAGGATAGTAGACATATATCTCCGGTACCGGCAGTCCCTTCGACCTGAAGTGATTTGAGAATCCCACGAAGGCATCGTTTTCCTCACGGCTGGGGTTAAAGGCACCAATGACCTGTCCTTCCAGGTATGTCAGCCTGAAGTAGACTCTGTCAGAGCCCGACTGAGGCAGACGGGTTATGATCTCAGGTGGAGAGCCTTTCCATTTCAGGAAGGCCTTTTCAACAGTAGATCTTATATCCATCTCAAAGCCGGATGATTATCTTTTTGCGATAAAGAATGTATCCCAGTGCCCAGATGACTGTCACGAGCAATATCGGGAACAACAGGCTTGCCAGTTTCTGTTCCTGGAACAGCGGGCTGCAGACATGGGTGAAGATCCAGTTATAGAGCGAAACCTCCCCTATCTTGATTATCAACAGGGTCTTTGTGAGCATACCGGCAAGCACGTATGTAAAGAGCGCGTTGGTTCCGAAGGTATTGAAGAAGCCGGTCCATCCCCTCAGGTTCCATATATCAACTATCATGAACAGTAGTGCAAGGACCACCATCCCGATGCCACCGGCGTACAAAACATAAGAGCTGGTCCATATGGGTTTGTTGATCGGGAAGTATTCGCCCCACAGCAGTCCGGCGCCAATGAGCAATGCTCCTACAAATGTCAGCCATCCGACAGTCTTCCACGAGTTGCCTTTACTGGTTGTCAGTCCTCCGGCCATAAAGCCAAGCAGGACTGTCGCCGTTGCTGGCAGGGTGCTCAGGAGGCCCTCCGGGTCAAA
>DCSU01000149.1:1929-5857 GCA_002325785.1 Bacteroidales bacterium UBA1458
TATGGATCACTGCCTCCCAGGAAGTACATAAGCGCCCAGTATCCAAACAGTATCACGGCAGTGGCTATCCAGATATAATTCTTTTTGAGCAGAAGCACCAGCACTGCTCCCAGTCCCCATGCCAGTGCGATCCTCTGAAGCACGCCCATTATGCGCAGAGTATCGTAGTCGCGTATAAAGCGCGGGAAGATGTTCAGGAAGAGACCGACAGCAAAGATCAGTGCAACCCTCCTGATTATCCTGAACAGTGCAGGACCCGAGAACTCGAAGTTGAACTTGCGGAGCGAATACCACATAGCCACTCCCGAGATGAATAGAAATGACGGGAAGACCAGGTCAGTAGGTGTACATCCATGCCATGAGGCATGTCTGAGAGGTGCATAAACATGACTCCATGTTCCTGGAGTGTTAACGATAATCATGAAAACCACCGTCATTCCCCTGAATACGTCGAGTGACATTAGACGTGCCGACTTGCTGCCGGTGCTCTTGCCTGAGCTCTTTGATGCTGCCATAGTATTTTTATTAATTTCGTAAAAATAGCAAATTGGAACAAATCATCCGGAGAAAAAATAAGAAAGAAAAGTGCTATTTTTGATTTCTCCCAAAATCACGAATCCCATGAAAAAGTTAAGCTTATCACTACTTCTGACTATTGCTCTTTCCGTCCTGTTTACAGCAGAGGCCAGGGCCATTGAAAACAATGTTCCATGGCAAAAGTATACTGATGACAGAAGGATTGACAGCATTCTCAACACCATGACAGTCAGGGAGATGATTGCACAGCTGATCTGGGTGCCGGTCTGGGCTGCTGAGACGGGTGACAACTTCAGGCAGGTTGAGGATCTGGTGACGAAGCACGGCATTGGAGGTATTATTTTCTTTGAGGGATCGCGTGCAAGGCAGATCGAATTCACTGAGCGGATCAGTAAACTCACGAAGATTCCGCTAATCATTGCCCAGGATGCAGAGTGGGGAACAGGGATGCGACTCAGGGAGATTGAGGATTTTCCCTACCAGATGACTCTCGGTGCCCTGCAGGATGACTCCCTGATATACATGATGGGTGCTGCCGTTGCATGGCAGTGCCGCGATATTGGAGTCAATGTCAACCTCGCTCCGGTAGCAGATGTGAACAACAACCCCCTCAACCCTGTCATCAACTACCGGTCGTTCGGCGAAGACCCCGACAGGGTCTCCTCGAAGGCAGTGATGTACATGAAGGGTATGCAGGACAACGGTGTGATGGCGTGTGCCAAGCACTTCCCGGGGCATGGCGACACTGATGTGGACTCGCATACAGGGTTGCCGGTAATCAGGGGCGACCGCCAGCGGTTTGACACGGTGGAGTTGGTGCCTTTCCGGCGTCTCGCAGATGAGGGCATCGGCGCAGTCATGACAGCACACATCAATGTACCGCAACTGGATGACACGCCCCGCCTGCCGGCAACATTCTCGCGCAAGATCGTAACGGAGATTCTGCGTGAAGAGGTCGGGTTCAGGGGACTAATCCTTACCGATGCCATGAATATGGCGGGTGCCACGCTTACCTTCCCGTCAGGTATCGCTGATGCTGAGGCGCTGAAAGCAGGCAATGACATCATCGAATACTCCACCGATCCGTTGCGGGCCATTGATGAGATAGCACGCAGGGTTGAGAAGGGAGAGACAGCCATGGAGGAGATCACCTCACGGTGCCGCAAGCTGATGGCAGCCAAGCTGTGGCTGGAGAGCCGCAATGATACGGCATCAGGTGAGGCGTACAGCCTTAATCCCATGCCCGGAACGGCTCATCCTGCGCTCATCAGGGAGCTTTATTCCGGAGCCATGACATTGATAGAGAACAATAACAACCTGGTGCCGCTGGGGCGTCTTGACAGGATCAGGATTGCCACCGTGTCAGTTAATCTACTGGCAATGACCGAATTCCAGAAGATGACTGACAGGTATACCAACGCTGACCATTATTTTATTGATCCGGAAAATGAGCAGGGTGCTCAGTTTGTATTGTCAAAACTGAAGGATTATGATGTAGTTATTGCCGGTTTCTGTGCACTTGAGCAGAAGCCAGCCGGGGCATACGGTGTGACACCCGGGCTGAACACCGTTTTCAGGCAGATAGCAGGGCTTGGCAGATCAGCTGTGATCTGGTTTGGCAATCCGTACGGCATAGAGAGGCTGGACATGTCCGTAAAACCAACTGCCATGCTGGTAGCCTACCAGGACAACAGTTACACGCAACAGGCGGCGGTGCAGGTGCTCTTTGGCGCATTGGGGGCTTCAGGCAGGTTACCTGTGACCGTCAACGCCACCTATCCGGAAGGCCACGGGATAAAGACACCCGGCAGCATGAGGCTTCAGTTTGGCTTTCCGGAGAATGCCGGCATTTCATCTGAAAGACTAATAAGCAAAGTTGATTCAATAGTTCAATCCGGGCTCGACTCTCTGGCCTATCCGGGCTGCCAGGTGCTCATTGCCCGTAAGGGGATTGTTGTACTTAACAAATGTTATGGTTTTCACCTTTTTGATAGTACCGAGGCTGTAAAGGAGCATGATCTGTGGGACCTGGCATCGGTGACAAAGGTATCTGCCGCCACACCGTCACTGATGCTTCTTGATGACCGTGGCCTGTTTGATCCGGACAAGACCCTTGGTTATTACCTGCCCTGGTACAGGTTCTCAGATAAGGGCGATATGCTTCTACGCGACATGCTTGCCCACCAGTCGGGACTGCAGTCATGGATCCCGTTCTGGAGGAGCACCATTGAGGAAGACAGCACTTTCAGGCGGGGTATCTTCAGTGATGCCGGCAACAGGAAATTCGCCCTGCCGGTAACCGATTCACTGTATATGAACAGGCATTATCTCAAGGAGATGTTCAGGGAGATACGTGATAGTCCCAAGGGTCAGAAGAAGTACGTCTACTCCGACCTCACATTCATCCTTTCAGCAGAAATCATTGAGAGTCTGACGGATACAACTATTGACAGGTTTGCACCGGCGAACATCTACAGGCCTATCGGGGCGTTCAACATAACATACAATCCACTTCAGAAGTATCCCAGGGAGCGTATTGTTCCCACCGAATTTGATTCTCTTTTCCGCAAGCAGCTCTTAAGAGGAACCGTACATGACGAAGGAACGGCCATGCTGGGAGGTGTCTCGGGTCATGCCGGGCTCTTCTCCACGGGTAATGACCTGCTTAAGCTGGTGGAGATGTACCGCCGAGGAGGCGAGTATGGCGGTGTGAAGGTCCTCAGCAGTGAGGTGGTGAGAGAATACACCACGGTGCAGTTCCCTGAAAATGAAAACCGGCGTGCCCTGGGGTTTGACAAGCCATTGCTGGGGAACGACACTATTCCACCGGAAGAGGCTTATCCGTGTCATTCAGCCTCTCCTTCCAGCTTCGGGCACTCGGGTTTTACCGGTACTTTCATATGGATTGATCCTGAGGCTGAGATATCATACGTTTTCCTGAGCAACAGGGTTTATCCCACACGTAACAACAGCAAGCTCTCCGATCTCTCAATCCGTGGCAAGATACTGCAAGCCACCTATGATGCCATAATTAAATAATGTGCGATTTTCGATTCTCGATTTTCGATTGGGAGACTCTCAAAATCGACAATCGCAAATCGACAATCGCAAATAAAAAAAGCTGCGTTTCTGCAGCTTTTTTTGTGCCCAGGACAAGACTCGAACTTGCACACCCTTNNACCAATTTCACCACCTGGGCAAAGAGTTTTGCGGTGGCAAATATAAAAAAAAAATCGAAACCGAGCATTGCCGAAAGAATTATAGCAGTTTAAATAGCTTCTGTTCAAGTGCGATCTTAACAATGACTGCAGTGTTACGGGCATCAGGTTGCAGGTCACCCGCCTCAATTCCGTTATGGCATTATCAGGCATGCCAGGTATATTCTGAAATA
>DCSU01000143.1:0-314 GCA_002325785.1 Bacteroidales bacterium UBA1458
AGGAAGATACGATGATCTCACCGGTATCTTCGGACTGCCGGGCGTCTCCGGCGTAGGTGTCTCCTTTGGCGCCGACAGGATTTATGACGTGATGCTGCAGCTGAATCTCTTTCCCGAACAGACAGGCTCTGCCACCGCGGCCCTGGTAATCAACTTCGGAAGGGATGAGCTGCCTGAGTTGCTGCAGATTGTCCGCTCACTGCGTGATGCCGGAATAGCTTCTGAACTCTACCCTGACGTCGTCAAACTGAAGAAGCAATTCTCTTATGCCGATTCTCAGAAGATACCTATGGTGATAATTGCCGGCAGCAATG
>DCSU01000143.1:462-2416 GCA_002325785.1 Bacteroidales bacterium UBA1458
TCGTAAATCGTAAATCGCAAATCCTTGAGGCAATAGGCAGTAGGCAGTAGGCAGTAGAGGAATTGTCGATTGTCGATTAATCGCAAATCCTTGAGGCAATAGGCAGTAGGCAATAGCTCAGTCGGCAGTCCACAGTCTTCAGTCCTGCACCTGGCCGGTGCGGCCCCTGATACCCGGACTCTGAGTCTGACCCTGTCTCCTCTGGTTCAGCTCCCTGAGTAGCTGCTGCTTGTACTGGGTCTCTATATGGTACAGCCTGATGACCTTAGCCGGGGGCAGCACCTTCTTCAGGTCATTATTGAACGTTACCACCATGGTGGCTTCGTCTGAGAAGGTCTGTGACAGCTTGTCGGCTGTCGTTGCGAGCTCTTCGTTGCTCATGTTTGCTTCGTTCTGCGCCGCATACCGCATCAGTGACAGACGGTCAGCCTGCAGTTTGCTCTTGCGTGCAGAGAAATTGTTGTACAGCGGCCAGAATTTTTCTGCCTCAGCCGGGCTGAGGTCAAGCCTCTGTGTGAAAAAGGCAATCTTGTAGGCAGTGAGCCTGTCATTGTCATCCTGTCCCTGTCCCTGACCCATTCCCTGTCCCTGGCTGTTCAACGCTGTCATACCCGCAATTATCACGGTAATTATGGTAAAGAATACTCTCTTCATAGTGCTTTATAATAATTCATAAATATCATTAAGGTCAAGATCCTCAGTCATCAGATAGTCAATGATGATATCGGATGAGATGGTTTGCTCCGTTCCGGTGATCTCAGCAGGTTCATTACGGAACAGCTCCTCTTCAATCATATATGTATCCAGGTCTTCGGTAGCAAGATCAGCATACAGGCTGTTTCCCTCCTCAAACTTTGTGGCCGCCCTGTCACCTGTCACCACCCTGATCATCACCGTGGCCAGAAGGGCGAATCCCAGGATGGCTGCGGCAAGGGCAAAATAGGGCATAAAGCTGATACGTCTCACCGGCTTACCGGTCTCCGTTCCTGCCGCTTCCTCTCTCTCTGTCTCAGTTACCACGGAAAACATGGTCTCACTGGCTGCCTCCTTTTCCTCACGGCTCTGCCTGATGGCTGACATTGTCCGGTCAGCCAGCGTATCAAAGTATCCATCGGGAACCTTGAAGGGATTGTCTTTTTTTATTTTATCATTGAGTTGCATGATATTTCTTTGATGTGCCGTAAGAGAATAGGTTTAATTGTCCTGCAAATATTGTTCAACTTTTTTTACTGCATGGTGATATGATGCTTTCAGTGCTCCCACAGAGGTGCCTGTCACCCCGCTCATCTCCTCGTAGCTCATGTCGTCAAAATACTTCATATTGAATACTGTTCTCTGTTTATCGGGCAGTTTCAGGATGGCATTCTGGAGCTTCACCGAAGCTTCGTCACCGTCAAAGTAAGAGTTTCCCTCCAACGCCTGGGCGAAGATTCCGTCAAGGTCGTCAAGCGAGACTGCACTCTGCCTTTCACGTTTTCTTATAAGCGTCAGGGCTTCGTTGGTGGCAATGGACCAGAGCCAGGTCAGCAGCGAGCTCTCGAACCTGAAGCCCGCAATGTTCTTCCAGGCATTGATGAAGGTGTTCTGAAGAGCATCATCAGCATCATCATGGATGATGACAATTCGCCTTATATGCCAGTATAGCTTTGAGCCGTACAAATCAATGATCATGCGGAACGCCTTATCGGCATCCTGGTTGAGCAGGCTCTTTATATCTTCGTCAGTGATATGTGACATCACCTTCAGTGGCGGTATTTGTCAGTGAGACGCACGGAGGCCTCTATAGTTTAATCTGCACCTCAAAATTAGCAAAAAGTGCATGCCCCGTTGTCATCTCTTGCTGCCGGTCGGCTCTTTTTGGTAACTTTGCACTCACTGAAACGAGAGACATGGCACTGAAATGCGGAATTATAGGGATTACCAGTACAGGCAAGACCACCATCTTCAACTGCAT
>DCSU01000143.1:2424-47726 GCA_002325785.1 Bacteroidales bacterium UBA1458
TGGGGTGATACAGGTGCCTGACCGGCGCCTCTATGAGCTTGAGAAGCATCAGCCCACAGAGCGGATCGTTCATACGACCGTGGAGATAGTTGACATACCGGGACTGGTAAGGGGTCAGGGTGACAGCTCCGGCGCCAGGCTACTCGGGGAGATCAGGAACACCGATGCGTTGATACATGTGCTTCGTTGCTTTGATGATGACAACCTGCCTCACATAGACGGATCTGTCAGTCCTGTCAGAGACCTTGAAAATGTTGAGTTTGAACTGCAGGTCAAGGATGTTGAGTCGGTTGACAAAAAGATACAGCGGCTTGAGCGGGCCGTCAGGACAGGCGACAAGGATGCAAAGCACGGGATAGAGATACTTAACCGTTACAAGGAGCATCTTGAAGGCTTTCAAAACGCCTCTTCGCTTGTGATTAAACCGGAGGATAAGAGGTATGTTGATGACATCTTCCTCCTCACCATGAAACCCGTACTCTATGTTTGCAACGTCGACGAGGCTTCGGCTGTCAGCGGCAACAGCTATACGGAGGCCGTCAGGGCGTTCCTCGGTGCCCGGAATGCTGTTCCACTGGTGATAGCCGGTGCCCTTGAGGCTGAGATAGCCAACCTGACAGAGGAGGCTGACCGCCTGGAGTTCCTTCAGGCATCCGGCCTGACAGAACCGGGCGTCAATAAGCTCGTCAGAGCCGCCTATGAGATGCTCAACCTGCTCACATTCTTTACCGTAGGACCCAAGGAGATCAGGGCGTGGACCATCACCTCAGGCATGACCGCGCCCCAGGCTGCCGGGGTCATCCATTCAGATCTCGAGAGAGGATTTATCAGGGCTGAGGTGATGAAGTACATTGACTTCATGACGCTGGGGTCGGAGCATGCATGTCGCGAGGTTGGCAAGCTTTTCGTAGAAGGTAAGAGCTATGTTGTGGGCGACGGCGACATACTGCATATCAGGTTTAACGTATAAAAACAAAGGTGAGACACCTCCATGTCATAACTGCTTTCATGCTGCTGATGGCGGCGCCGGAAGGATACGGGCAGCACCCCCTGAGGGGCGATGACATCAGGGAGACAATTCGCAGTTACGGACAGGCCGAGGTGATAATCGGTTATCCCGGGTTTGAGACTATGACACGGCTTGCCGCCCGCTTTTCTGTTGCATCATGCAGCGGACAAGCGGCATCCATCATCCTCTCACCTGTTGACGCTGAGGAGTTCATCGCCTCAGGCAGGGATTACAAGCTTGTCATACCAGCCGAACCCGGCAAGGGATTCTATACCGCCTCCTCAGTGGCCGATGCGATGCAATGGCAGTCATACCCTACCTGGAGCCATTATGACACCATCATGCACAAGATCACAGAACACTGGCCTGAGGTCTGCCTCCTTGATACCATAGGATTCAGTGTGCAGGGCAGGGCAGTGCTGGCTATCAAGATCTCAGACAACCCCTCTGATGATGAGCAGGAGCCGGCAGTGATGCTCAGCTCCTCCATCCACGGTGATGAGCCGGCAGGGTTTGTACTGCTGATGCGGCTGGCCGAATATCTTGCATCACAGAGCACTGCCGGCGGCCTGGCTCAGGATCTTGTCTCCGGCCTTGAGATATGGATCAACCCGCTGGCCAATCCTGACGGTATGTACCGAAACAATGACACTATGATAATTCCGGTCAGGGCAAACAGCAACGGGTATGACCTCAACCGCAATTTCCCTGATCCTGAGGTGCCATTACCACCACCGCTGCAGAGGGAGACCATTGATATGATCTCTTTTATGGAGGAGAAACGCTTTGCCCTATCCGTTAACCTTCACTCCGGGGCTGAAGTGGTTAACTACCCGTGGGATAAGTGGACCAGGCTCCACGCCGATGACGCCTGGTTCAACGGAATAAGCAGACGGTATGCAGATACTGTACATCTATATGCCGATCCGGGTTACATGACCTACCTCGATAACGGGGTCACCAGGGGATGGGAGTGGTATACCGTCAGGGGCGGAAGGCAGGATTTTATCACCTGGAGCCTCGGGGGCAGAGAGGTGACTGTGGAGCTTGAAGACATAAAGATGACTCCCGGATCAAGCCTCGAAACACTTTGGAACTGGAACTACCGCTCACTTATCCGCTATATGGCAGAGGCTCTCAACGGAGTCAGGGGTACCGTGACCGACGAAGCCACCGGTGAACCGCTGAGTGCGGCAATAAGGATCACCGGATATGACGCTGACTCGTCGCTTGTCTTCTCTGACACACTCACAGGGGAGTATTACAGGTTCCTTGCTCCCGGCACATACAATATGACCTTCTCCCGTAACGGATACCTGCCGTATTCATATCTGGCCACCCTTGACCAGTGGAACTCCGTAGAAACAAAAGATGTTCAGTTGCAGAAGCCCGGAGATGTTTACCCTCTACCACCGGAGAGCGGACTGCTGATCTGGCCTGTTCCTTCAACCGGTTCATTCAGCATAATGCTGCCTGGTGCCGTTACCGGAGAGATCACTGTCACCCTGGCTTCCACCTCCGGGGCAATCTTCGATACCCGCCGGACAGTGGCACAGAATGGCATACCGGTCGTTTGCGACTACGGGTCACTGCCATCGGGAGTCTATGTTGTTTCAGTCAGAAAAGAACCTGACGGACCCATCCTCAGAGGCAGGGCCGTCATCACACGGTTCAAATAAGCTGGTGATGATGTTGATATCTTTATGCCTGCGCCTTGCACATAAGGTCAAAACTGGTATTTTTGGGCCTTATTTCTTACGAGAAACTTTTCAATCATGAGACAGACAGCAGCAATCATATATTTCCTTATTATCTCCTTTGTCGTCACGGCACAAACGGCTTATATTCCTCCTGATAAGCCAAAGCTTGTCATAGGCATCATTGTTGAGCAGCTTCGGTATGACCAGCTGGAACGTGTCTGGGATATTCTTCCTGACAATGGACTTAGGAGGATGGTCAGCGAGGGCACCTATTACCGCAACGTCTCTGTCGATTACCTGTCGACCCAGGCAGCGCCGGGCTTTGCCACTATCTCCACGGGAGCATCACCCTCCGCCCACGGCATCACCTCTGACACCTGGTTTCACCCGTTCAATGACCAGATGATCTTCAGCGTTCAGGATCCTGAAGCCGGTGCTGTAGGAGGCAGTTTTGAGACCGGGCTCTACTCTCCGGTCAACCTGCTATCCTCAACATTTGCTGATGAGCTGCAGATGTCAACATGCGGTGCGTCAAAGGTATACGGCATCGGAATTAAGGAGATGGGTGCAATAATCACAGCAGGGCATGCTGCTGACGGTGCATTCTGGTTTGATGACCGCACAGGCACCTGGATGAGCAGCAACTACTACTGTGATTCACTTCCCGTGTGGCTCATGGATCTCAATGCGTTGCTCCTCCCTGGGCAGTACCTGAATCATCCGTGGCAGCCAATGATGGATATTTCACGCTACCCGGGATGCCAGGCTGACTCAAATGACCTGGAAAGGGGCTTCGAAGGAAAAACATGGTTTCCCTATGATCTCAAGACGATGTCAACAAAGGGCAAGCTCCTTAATACAACAAGAGACTACTCAGTACTGCGCGAGACCCCCTTTGCAGATGATTTTACCACTGAACTTGCCTTCAGACTCATAGATAATGAACAGCTCGGCCAGGATGATAATACTGATTACCTTTCAATTACATATTCAGCAACAGATTACATAGGCCATCGCTTCGGTCCTTCATCAGTGGAGTCTACAGATGCATTGGTCAGGCTCGACAAGAATATCGGCCAGCTGCTTGACCGTATTGACAAGTCGCTGGGCAAGAGAAATGTCCTGGTATATTTTGTCTCCGCACACGGGGTATCTGAGATACCTGCGGTGCTGGAGCAGAGCAGGATACCCTCCGGGTACTTCAGGCTGAACCAGTCACTTCAGTTGCTGCGTAGTTACCTTAATGCCATTTACGGTAAGGGCGACTGGGTAAAAGGTTTCTTTGATAACCAGATCTTCCTGAACAGGGGTCTGATTGAAGACGCTGACATAAGCCTTGAAGAGATTCAGAAGAAGGTGGCCCGCTTCATGGTGCAGTTCTCCGGGATAGCAGCGGCTGTCCCTACTTCGGCGTTTGAGATGAGTGATTTTGCAGGCGGACTGCTCCTGAAGATGAATAACAATTTTAGCCAGCAGCGGTCAGGTGATGTGATGATAGCACTTAATCCCGGCTGGGTTGAGAAGACTGACCATGTCACAGGCCATAACTCACCCTACGAGTATGACAGTCATGTTCCGCTTATATGGTTCGGCTGGACTGCCAGCAGGGCATCTGTCACCCGCAGTGTCACCACCAGGGATATTGCTGTAACCCTGTCGGTACTGTGCCGGATACCATTGCCGAATTCTGCCAGCGGGGATCCGCTGCACGAATTGTTCAGGTAGCTCCTTCAGGCAGCTGGCCCGTGTATAGCAGGAGGTGATCCTGAATTGATTTTTCCGGGGCATTTTGTCAGTCAGCGCTGACTTGCCGATTATCTCAGACGCTAAGCACGTTCCTGTTATAGCTGTCGCGCACGCGGCAGGCATCGGCGATCAGGCCCGGGTTCTGTTCGCCCCCGTTTCCTATGACCACCATGTCAGCTCCTGCGGCAAAGACGGCATCAACCTTGTCAGCTGAATCGAGTCCGCCACCCACAATGAGAGGTAGGGTCAGTTCCGCCCTTACCTCCCTGATCATGGAAGGGTCAACATGTCTTGCCGCGCCGCTCCCTCCTTCGAGATAGATCACCTTCAGTCCCAGCATCTCGCCTGCAATTGCGGTGGCAGCTGCAATATCGTTTTTACTGTATGGTATAGGCGACGTCTGGCTCATATACTCAACCGAGGTTCCTCCACCGCAATCGATCAGGATATAACCTACCGGAATGACACGGTCACGCATCTGTTTCAGGTATGGAGCAGCGATAACGTGGTTGCCTATCAGCAGTTCAGGATTACGGCCGCTGATGAGTGACAGCAGGAAGATGGCATCTGCCGCATCAGTAAGCTGTGTCAGGTTGCCGGGGAAAAGAATGACGGGAATGGTTGAGAGCCTCTTAAGGCTCCTGATCACCTGGTCAACGGGAACGTTTGTCAGGCTGCCACCGGCAAGGAACAGATCAACCTTTGACTCAGCTGCCTGCCTCGTGGTATCAGCCAGCCACTCTTCCCCCGCGCGATCAGGGTCAATAAGCTGCGCCACTATTTTCCTCTTCCTTCCGGGGATATCAACTTTCATGCTTCTTCCTGGTCCAGACAATAGTATAGTTATCGTATTTTGNNAAAGAGAGTGAACTGGTCATCGATCCTCTCATTCTTCACCCCACCCCTGATCTCTCCTGACTCATGTACGTCGAAGGGTTCAATGGTGATATCATTTACGATGTTTATTCCCTCCTTGTCACATATCTTGTAGATCGCCTCCTTGGCGCACCAGTGGATATACAGGTGGTAGGTACGGTCTGCCCACCGGCGTGTTATCTTCTCCCTTTTATTCAGGAACTTGGATGCAAAAGCATTGATATTCAGCCGCATATACTCCAGGTCAATCCCTACCCGTTCATTGCGGCTCATGAGAATGGCAGTCAGCTTGTTCGAGTGTGTTATGCTGATGAAGTGAGAGCCATCCTTAATAAAGGGTTTGTTATTTTTGTTATATACTATTCTTGCATCCCTTCCCATCATCTCTGCAAGCAGCGCACGGACGCTCAGGAACTCCAGCTTCCTTGAGGTGCTGCGGAAGAGATCATATCTTCTTTTATCCTGGGGGCTCATATCAACCATCTCAAGCAGTGTTGACAGCTCCTCCTCGATCTTCCATACACCGATGACTGTCT
The DNA here is from genome assembly GCA_002325785.1 of Bacteroidales bacterium UBA1458. Classification (GTDB taxonomy): domain Bacteria; phylum Bacteroidota; class Bacteroidia; order Bacteroidales; family VadinHA17; genus SR-FBR-E99. The sequence goes on from DCSU01000143.1 coordinate 8,292, forward strand.
CCCTGTTAAGATAGTGTTTGGTAATGCAACCCATGGTTTATCTCCAGTTGAGTGTCTCGATGAGATGAATGATGTCTTCCCTGAGGAAGCTGATCACCGGCATGAGCGAGTCTTCGTTGGGTTGAGCCATGAAGTAGAGTGAGCCACGAAGGTAGTGTCTTGTGCTGTCGGTGACGAAGAACTGTACTGCTGATGCCGTGTTGCCTTTCAGGTCATAAAGGATGCCGTAGACACGGGCTGAGTCATCTGCCCATACCCTTTCGTCAATGGCATCAGCCCTGATAGTATGCTTGTAGGCGAGCTCACGTGACATCTCGGTGAGTGATGCCAGGTTACCGTCAAGATTGAAATAGGTAAGGTGTACTTTGGCCCTGAAAGACGGAAACTCGAGGTCCATCCAGCATGTGTCGGTGGCTACTGCAGGCCTGAGGTTTATCTTGCCGTAATCAGGATATTCAATAGAGTAGGCGCAGGGGGTTTCATACCGGACATAGCTCTTTTCCGGCAGGTCTATTCTGAAATATCCGGCCGGTCTTGGCACTGATGGCTGCCCGCAGCCGGACATCAGAAGCGCTGTGGTCAGCAGCGCTGCTGCAAAAAAATGTCTCATGATCCTTCCCCTTTCTTTTCAACGGTTATCTCCCTGATCCGTCTCTTCTCAACGGTCTCAATGGTGAAATCAAATTTACCACTGGAGATCACCCTCCCCTTGACAGGTATCTCTTCCAGGAGCTCCAGCAGGAGACCTGCAAGGGTCTCAGCGTCACCCCTTATCTCCTCAAACGGATCATCCTCTGTGCCCGTAATACGGTAGAAGTCGTTGAGAAGAATCTTCCCGTCAAAGATCCATTTTCGCTCTCCCGTCAACCTGTAGAGCGGCACCTCTTCGTCAGTCTCATCGGTGATTTCCCCCACAATTTCCTCGAGCACATCTTCAAGTGTAACCAGGCCGCTTGTGCCTCCGTACTCATCGACGACAATGGCCATGTGTATCTTTTTTGCCTGAAACTCTTTCAGCAGTTCACTGATTTTTTTCGTTTCCGGCACTACGTAGGCAGGCCTGATGAGAGACTGCCACCGGAACGTATCGGGCTTGCCCAGGTGGGGCAGAAGGTCTTTGACGAACAGTATGCCCTTTACATGGTCAAATGAACCGGCATAAACGGGTATACGGGAAAAACCTGATTCAACAGCCTCAGCCATTATTGAATGAAAACTTCGTTTAATGTCTAGCGCTGACACGTCCATCCGCGGGCACATGATGGCGCTGACGTTTATGTTTCCGAACCGTACCACCCCCTTGAGCAGGTCCTTGTCATCCTTGATCTCTGAGGAGGTGAGCTCCAGGGCTACGGATAGATCATTAATGTTGAGTACGTTGTCTCTTGATCTCGATCTTCCCTTAACGAAGAAAGTGGAGTATGAGAGCAGCGATGCCAGGGGCTTGAACACCTTTGAGGTAAGAGTGAGCGCCGGAGCCATCATAAGAGCAAACTTAAGCTGATAGCGTGATGCCATCACCTTGGGCATGATCTCACAGAACAGAAGCAGTATGAAGGTAATGACTACAACCTCAATCAAAAAGGAGAGGAGGGGGTTGTTGCTCAGGTCAAAGAGCCTCGAGCTGATGAAGGCGGCAAGGATAATAATGGCAATGTTCAGGGTATTATTGGCGACAAGAATTGTACTCAGCAGCCTGTCAGGCTTTGAAAGCAGCTTCAGGGCGGAGGAGGAATTCCTTCTCCTGTCGTGCTGTATCTTTTCCATGTCATTGGGAGTGAGTGAAAAATAGGCCACCTCTGAACCTGAGATGAATGCAGAGGCAATAATCAGCAGGACCAGGAAAATTATCTCCGTGACCAGGGTTGCCGGTGTTCCTGCCAATGCTGACAGTGCAACCACCCCTGAAAGGGAACCTGACATCAGTGTCTCCAAAATAAGTTCGTTTGGTTACCTAGAAAGGCAGGTCATCAGCTGAGTCACGCGCTGACAGATCTTCATTGGCACTGTCACCGGTGTTTGGCGCCGGCTGAGAAGGAGGAGCATAACTGCCACTGCTGTTCTGGTAACCCTGACCCGGCTGGCTCTGGCTGTCTGGCTTGCGTCCGAGAAGCTGGATGACATCAGCCTCAACCTCAACGATATATTTCTTATTGCCGTCCCGGTCATCATAGGAGCGGTAGCGCAGTTTACCCTCAATAAGTATCTGCGAGCCTTTCTTGATGTAATTCTCGGAAAGTTCGGCAAGCCTTCTCCAGGCCACAATATTGTGCCATTCGGTCTGCGTAACCTTGTCTCCTCCCTTGGGAGTGTAGGTCTCACTTGTTGCAAGTGAAAACGATGCCTTGATGTTATTTTCAAAACGCCGGATCTCCGGATCCTTGCCGACGTTACCTACCAGTATTACTTTGTTGAATGACATAGCTTTAATAAATTTTCTGTTATTGGACGGATGTAAAGTTACAAAAAAAATTGTTGAGAGGGTCAGGGCTGGTTATCGGGCTTTGCAACGGGGCCTGTAAGGCGGGGCAAAAAGAGGCTGTTTTGTCACGCATATTTTATAGGTATCAAAAAATCAGTGTATTCGGAGCGAAAAAAAATTTATATCACTAATAATTGACAAATAATATTTTATATTTGCACATTGAAAAAACAGACACCAAAATAATTTGTTGAATTTAAAATTCTTGCAAAATGACAAAAGCAGACATTGTTAACGAAATTGCCAAGAACACTGGAATTGAGAAAGTGACCGTACAGAAGACTGTTGAGGCTTTTATGGAATCAGTAAAAGACTCTATGGTCACCGGCAATAATGTTTATCTCAGGGGTTTCGGCAGTTTTATCGTAAAAAAACGCGCTAAGAAAACAGCCAGGAACATTTCAAAGAATACCACTATTATCATTCCTGCACACAACATCCCGGCTTTCAAACCGGCCAAGACCTTTATAACCAAAGTGAAATCTCACGTTAAGAAGTAACACAATGCCAAGCGGTAAAAAGAGAAAAAGGCATAAGATGGCTACCCACAAGCGCAAGAAGCGTTTGCGGAAAGACAGGCATAAGAAGAAGAAATAGCGTAAAATGCATAGTCTGTACTTTGAAACCTAACCTAAAGATCAGTAATCTTTAGGTTAGTTGCATTTTGAAAAGGACTAGAAGCGAATTAACAAATTCCGGAATGTGAGTAAGGATTTAATAATCAGCGTCAACGATTCTGAGATATCCATAGCACTTCTTGAGGACAAGCAACTTGTTGAGTTAAATAAGGAAAAGCGGAATGTAAAATTCTCTGTCGGCGACATTTACCTGGGAAAGGTAAAGAAGATTATGCCGGGATTGAATGCAGCGTTTATCAACGTTGGTTTCGAAAAAGATGCTTTCCTGCACTATCTTGATCTGGGAGCCCAGTTCAGGACCCTTCACCGCTGTTATATTCAGGCCACACAGGGCAAGCTGAAGATGACGCCGCTGTCAAAGTTCAAACCTGAACCTGACATCGATAAGGAGGGCAAGATATCTGATGTTCTGACAACAGGACAGACGGTTATTGTGCAGATAACAAAGGAACCCATCTCCACCAAGGGACCGCGGCTGGCATCAGAAGTAAGCATTGCAGGGCGAAACCTGGTGCTGATGCCCTTCGCAGACAAGGTCTCCGTCTCATCGAAGATAGAGAACCCCGATGAACGCAACCGCCTCAAACTGCTCATACAGAGCATTAAACCCAAGAACTACGGCGTCATAGTACGTACCGTGGCCGAAGGGAAAAAAGTTGCAGCCCTCGATGCAGAGCTCAAGGAGCTATTAAACCGTTGGGAAACAGCGTTCGGTTCAATCCGCAAGGACATCAAGCAGCCACGGCTGTTGCTGGGCGAGATGAACCGCACCACAACGATCCTCAGGGATATTCTCAGTACCGACTTCAGCAACATCATCGTTGATGATGAGATGATAGCCGGCGAAGTAAGAAGCTACATCAGGGAGATAGCCCCTGAAAAGGAAAAAATAGTAAAGGTTTACAAGGAGCAATACCCCATCTTCGATCAGTTCGGCGTAAGCCGTCAGATTAAGGGGCTCTTTGGACGCACCATCTCATTCAAGGGTGGCTCATACCTTATTATAGAACATACTGAAGCACTGCACGTCGTAGATGTCAACAGCGGCAACAGATCAAAATCGGGCTCTGACCAGGAGTCAAACGCCCTCTCCGTCAATCTCGAGGCAGCAAGGGAGATAGCCAGGCAGCTTCGACTGAGAGATATGGGTGGCATCATTGTCATAGACTTCATAGACCTGCAGTCGAATGAAAACCGTCAGTCCCTCTTTGACAAGATGAAGGAGCTGATGAGTGATGACAGAGCCAAACACAACATTCTTCCCCTGAGTAAATTCGGACTGATGCAGATTACCCGCCAGAGAGTGAGGCCCGAGATGACCATCATCACTGACGAAAAATGTCCGGTATGCAGGGGAGAGGGCAAAACGGCATCGACCATTCTCCTCACTGATGAGATGGAACGGACGCTGACAACCATAATTGAGAAGGTGAAGACCCGGAAGTTCCTGTTGCGAACCCATCCGTACGTGGCTGCCTATCTCAAGGAGGGATTGTTCTCAATGATCGGCAAGATCAACAAGAAGTTCGGCGTAAGCATTAAGGTTCAGGCAATCGAATCATATCATTTCCTGCAGTACGGCTTCTTTGACCGTGACGGGAATGAGATTGATCTAACCTAGTATTGCTTAATGAATAAACAACAAGAGGCGCATCATCATGCGCCTCTTGTTGTTTTATTAAATTATCCGCTCTGGTTGTACGGATGACGAGATTTATTTCTGCAGCAGCCGTACTTCGCCTCTTGTGGCTTCAATCCTTATCTCTGAACGGCGTGAACCGCTGCCAACAGAGGCCCTGGTGAGATATATTTTATCCTGGGCGCTTATCTCGGTACGTTCAGGCTCCGATTTGATGCCCGGCAGTGATACAAAGGCGTTTGTATGCCTGATCTCAAGATCGTATGTGGCCTGCTCAGCCAGCACCAGGTCAATATCAGTATAAGAGGAGTTCAAATCCACCAGCGAAAATCCCGGATCAATATTTCCGAAAGAGAGGTTGCCATATTTTGCTGTCATGCTTATCTCCCCTTCCAGGCTGCCGGCAAGGATATCGCTGAAGTAGCTGGCGCCGGTGATAACCCCTGCGGTGCCAATATTTATGTCATCACGCTTTGAGTCGAGGTCAAGCGTTCCGCATTTATCGATCCATACCTTTGATGATACGGAGGTCAGTTTGATCTTTCCCGTCTCCCTGGCCCTCAATTCACTGAAAGAGAGCGTCAGTTTACCCTGGTCAATGCTTTTCACATTCGCCTTGCAGAATGTAAGCTCCATCAGTTGCGCATTACGTACAGCTGCGGCATCAAGAGTGCCGTTTGACAGAACAAGTGTAAGTTCAGGCGTCTCGTCGCCGATGTAAACATCACCGTAGCTGTTTGTGACCCTCAGCACAGTCAGAGGGGGGCATTCGATGAAGTAGTCTATTTTCAGCCTTGAATCAAAGTTTATCAGGTTTTTTGTGAGTCCCTTGACACTCTCAAAGAGAGGGGTGATACCCTTTGCAAATGAGGTGTGAGCCCTGACAGTCTCATTTGTCATTGTGAGGCTTATCTCCACATCGGACATCATTGCATCAAGCCTCTCGCCGGTATTGGAGGAGGCGGTGACCTCCGCCGTGACGGTGATTGAGTCACCGCGTGAATGGCTGATATGTATGTCTCCGTATTTGTTTGTCACCTCAAGGATGGCATCGCTGCCAACACTGAACGATTTTCTGAGGGTCTTGCTGTCAGTGTAGTTCTGCCCGTAGAGGCTGATGCTCAGCGGCAGCATGACCATGATGATGAAATGGAATCTATAATTCATTTTCTATTGTTTTTTCCGGTCCCTTATCATTCTCCTTCATTAGCTGAAGCATCTCTTCCAGAAGTTCAATGCGAAGCCTGTAGTTTCCTATCAGTGCCTCCAGCACCTCGCTGCTGGCAATATTGTCATTGAGATCTTTAATGATCTCTGCCGAAAGACTGTCAAGCACATCCATCCCCAGCCTGAGCTCGGTGTCAATATCCGGGTTGGCGGTGAGGAGCGGCTCCGCCTCCTCGAAGAGTATCTTTATCTGGCTGTCATAATAATAATAGGTCTCCCTGACTGCCGCAACCTGCGGATCAGTAATCCTCTCCCGGAACCTGATGACACTGAAGACGGCCAGCATTGTTGTGCCGGCAATAACAACCGCAACGGCTGCACGCCAGAGCATTTCCCTGAGGCGTATCTCCCTCCCTGGAAGACCCTTTTTGATCCTGTTCCACAGTGAGGGATCAGGCTCATGGATATCCATCTCCTCCCTGTGATCTCTTATATGTCTTTCAAGTTCATCCATCTCTGTGCATTGATGATATTATCTTTTTAAGTTTATCCTTGCCCCTTGAATACTGTGTTTTGGATGTCGACTCCGATATCCCGAGTATCTGGGAAATCTCGGCGTGGTCATATCCCTCCAGGAGATAAAGGCTGAGCACCACCCTGTAACCGTCGGGGAGCTTCTCCACCGCCCTGGCTATCACTGACATGTCAGGCCAGGGCATCTCTCCCGGCTGCTCCTCCTGCATCTCATGAAGGCTGTAGTCGCTGACGAGAACCAACTCGGCTTCCCTTTTTCGCAGCCTGCTTATGCACCTGTTTATCACTATCGTTTTGAGCCATGCACCAAAGGTCGAATCCATCCGGTATGACCCTATGTTCCTGAAGCAGTCGGTGAAGGCCTCCTGTAGCATGTCTTCAGCCTCCTCGCGGTTGCCTGTAATGCGGTATGCCGTGTTGAACATCGCTTTTGAATAGAGTTCATACAGCCTGAACTGTGCTTTCCGGTTCCCCCTGCGGCACTCGTTTATCAGATTATCATGTATGTGCAAATCCGGCGTTGGCAATTTTCAGGTGATATTTACAAATGACGCAACAAATTTACGTTAGTTGCATCAATCAGGTGATCATATCAGGCACTCTCTATTTTACCTTTAAAAAGTTACAACGAGGGAACATTTTTATTATATTTGCATGAGGTTGAAGATGAAGTAAGTTATTATACATACAGAGTCGTGAGACTTTAAAGATGCTTTTTACTGTCCAAAAGCAATTTTTCCATTCTTTTCATGGCTGCCCCCGACTTCATCGGGGGCTTTTTTTTTATGGGCAAGCTGTCATATTATTTAACCTTTTTTAATTTTTCTCCCCACCCGGCATGATGACAATCAGTTTGTGATATCCGTATATTAGCGGAGACAACAAAACTGATCATCATGCTGACAAAATATATTCTGGTAACCCTGTTCCTGGCAACTGCAGGCTGCGTCTCAAGCGAAGAACAGATTTCGCGCAAGGCTGACAAACTTCACCAGGACATGCTCTCAGTTGATACCCATTGTGACACTCCGATGCGTCTCTACAGGGGCGGCTTTGACCTTGGTGTCCGCAACGAAAAGGGATGCATAGACTTTCCACGGATGAAGGAGGGAGGACTTGATGCCGAGTTCTTTGCTGTCTTTATCGCCCAGGGGCCAAGGACACCTGAGGCTTTTGAACTGGAGCACCAACATACCCTTGCTACTTTTGACTCAGTCAGATACAATGTGGCGCGTTACCCCGGCATGGCTGGGATAGCCCTGACACCTGACGACGCCTACAGGCTTAAGGCGGAAGGTAAAATCTCTGTTTTCATGGGAATTGAGAATGGTTACCCGGTAGGAACCGACATAACCAGGGTAAAACAGTATTATGATCTGGGAGCACGGTACATCACCCTCTGCCATTCATCGAACAATGACATCTGCGATTCGTCAACTGACAAGGCCGGTCCTGAACATAACGGTCTCTCAGCCTTTGGCGAAGAGGTGGTGAAGGAGATGAACCGCATAGGTATGATCGTTGACGTGTCTCATATTTCTGACGAATCATTTTATGATGTGCTTAAGCTCTCGAAGGCTCCCGTCATTGCTTCACACTCATCATGCAGGGCTCTGTGCGAGAGCCCCCGCAACCTTGACGACGAGATGCTGCAGGCTCTCAAGGAGAACGGCGGAGTAATACAGATATGTATTCTCAGCGATTATCTCAAGCAGCCTGAACCCAATCCTGAGTTCGAAGCCAGGGCAGCTGAACTGCGCGAGAAATGGCAGGCAATGGGACCGGATCTGACCGAGGCACAGAAAGAGGAGCGCTGGAACGAATACTCCGAACTGAAGAGACGATATGTGAAGCTGGCAACGGTAGCCGATGCCGTTAACCATATACAGCACGTGGTTGACATTATAGGCATCGATTACGTGGGCATAGGGTCAGACTTCGATGGCGGCGGCGGCATAGAGGGATGCACTGATGTCTCGATGATGAAGAATATTACGAAGGAATTAATAAGTCGCGGTTACAGCCGTGATGACATTGTCAAGATCTGGGGCGGCAACTTCATGCGTGTCATGCGGGAGGCACAGACGATTAGGCAGTAGGCAGTAGGCAATAGGCAGTAGTCGTATCTCGCTGATTGACTGAAGATTGTTGATTTGTAACTCGTATTAGCTGCGGTATACAATAATTTTATCTCTACGAGGAATCAGAAAAGAATATCACCGTCAGTTCTACAATACTTTATACCTGCGAAACGGCTGTCGGTTACCGGGGCAAATTTTCACTACTGCCTATTGCCTACTGCCTACTGCCTGACCCAGGCTTCACCCTCGAGAACCGCAGTGCTTTGATCATCCATGACGGTAGCGGCTTGTGCGGGTTACGCTTACGGAGGTCGATATACCATCCCAGCTTTTTGATGATGGGTACCTTGTGTGTCTCCACGAACTCTATCAGCGTACCGTCAGGGTCTGCAATATAGGCAAAGTGACCTGCCGCTTCCCCCATGTCGAAGCTGTCACCCTCACGGCTCTGCTGGCTGTCGACGGTGAACGGGAAGCCTGTTTCCCGGCAGTACCTGCGCAGGTTGTCCATACCCATGATGTCATAACAGAGATGAATGAAGCCGGGGTCACCCCATATCCTGCCTTCAAAAATGCGCGGAGCAGTGCGGTCAGTGGACTGAACGAGCTCGATGACACTCTGCCCGAAGAGTGGATTGAAACCTCCGTGGAACGGCCTGGTAGGAGCCAGAAGAACCCGCCTGAAGATGCCGGTGCCACCGGGTATCGGTGAAAGATCGTCAAAGGTGCCGGAAAGATCATAGACAACCCTGTCATATCCAAGTATGTCAGAATAGACCTTCATGGCCCCTTCAATGTCGGTAACACCAATGATTGCCCCGTATGACCCGCCTGATATCTTCCTGAGGTTCATGAACCAGTCGGTGGCGCCTACGATATGAAAAATATTCCCGAAGGGGTCTTTCACGAAGAAGCTCTTTTTACCGGAGGGGTCGTCGGCAGGTCTGCCCAGGACCTCTACCCCGTTATTTGTCCAGTACTGCCATGCGCCCTCCACATCCTTTACCTTCATCTTGCATGCGAAGATGCCCAGGTCTCCAAGTCTTATCTCACGATGGCTGTACTCTGGTTCTTTTCCCTTGTGCTGCCACACCTCAAAACCGCCACCGCTCTGCAGGTTCATTGCCAGAACGGCATGCCTGCTTCGTGTTTCACCACCGGTATATGGAAGCATTAGCCTGGCCTCTGCCTCTTCCTCAAAGATCCGGCAGTCCATACCGAAGGCTCTTATATACCACTCCCAGGCCTGGGTGAGGTCATAGACCCCGACGCCCATCTGCTGTATCCCGCTGACAGTATATCCTTTGATCTTCATTGTTCATTTACATTGGTTTGATCCTCCCCGCAATCCTGAAGAACAGTGCAGGCATGTATTTTCTTATTTTAAGCATCAGCAGCTCACTGCTGCCAACCAGAATCTCTCTCTTATTCCGTCTCAGGCCCCTGATTATCTGTTGTGCTGCCTTATCTGCGGATACTCCGCCGGCCTGGCCGTCGTCCATCTTTCCATGTTCAGCGCCGGTGGCTGTCAGGGCATGGAAAGAGATACGGGTCTGTACCCTTCCCGGAATCAGTACTGACACCCTGATGTTGTCTTTGCGGTGCTCAAGCAGCAGGGTCTCAAAGAAACCGTGCAGCGCCTGCTTTGATGCAGAATAGGCAGAACGTAGCGGAAAACCGAACCGGCCTGAGATAGAACTTGTGGCGACTATTTGTCCGCCCCCGCTGCCTATCATCCATGGTAAAACTGCCTTGGTGAGGGCTATGGTTCCGAAATAATTGATTTCCATTATTTTACGGTCAAGCCACAGTGGTGTCTCCCGGATCAGGGCTCTCTGGCTGATACCGCCTATGTTAAGCAGGATGTCAATTTTACCTTCTCTCTCAATCACTCCGGCAACGAGCTCCTCAATGCCTGACATATCGCTCAGGTCAAAGGCAACCGGGGTGACGCTGCCTCTCATGGCGGCACATGAGCCGGTCACCTCTGTGAGCCTGACGCTTTCATTTGATGAGGCTATTACCCTGCTGCCCCCTTCGGCAAAGGCTCTTACAAGAGCTTCACCTATGCCTGAGGAGGCCCCGGTGATCCAGACTATCTTTCCGGTGAAGAAATCCTTCATTGTCAGAGCAAGGTTATCCGGTTGATAAGTCTGCCGTATGTGTCACGAAGCCTGATGAAGAGCGGGTTTTTAACCCTGATGAGGTGCCATATCCTGAAGCCTCCGACAGTCCTGCGGAAGAGAAGGAACCAGTTCCAGGCGATGATCCCCAGTACGGGAACCATCAGGAAGGCGATCACCGCAAGCCACCAGGGCTTGATAAAGATGAGGGCCAGTATCAGGTAAACAGGCCCGAAGATGAAACTGAACCCCAGGAAGAAACCGTACCTGGCAGTGCTTATGAAGGCAGGATCCTTGGATTTGATTGACTGGATGTAGGCGACCTGAAAGGTGAGTATGTTGAGCAGGGCTCCACCAAGAAACACAGGCAGGGTGATCAGAAGCAGGAGCGATGACAAGATCATCCACCCTATGGGGTGTTTCTTCTTTCTGAGTTGTCTGTAGGTCAGCTGCAACTGGGTGGCAAGGTCCCTGACAGTGAGGGTGTCGTTGCATATCTCCCTGTAAGCTTCCGGATCTGAAGCATGCAACTCGTTGACCTTGCTTACCAGCCTTTGGTCACGGAAGAGTTTAGGATACCTGATGCTGTCACTGTATTTTTCATTGACAATGTTCCTCAGCTCATTGATAGCTTCATAGTCCTGTTCCTCCTCTATGTGCACCATGACCTTCTTCATATCTGCCGAGAGCCTGTCACGCAGCTCCACTATCGCCCTGTTGGGGTTCTCCCTGAAGGCGTCATAGTATTCTGAGACGTGGATAGGATGACCGTAGACCACTGTGAGCACCTGTCTGAACCGCCAGTAGTGTGAGTATTCAAGACCGACAGGCACAATGTTTATCTCTTTGCTGAAACCGGAGGCCTCAGCCGTCTGAAAGGCAATACGGCAAATACCCTTCTTCAGCTGTCTGAGTTTCCGGTAGCTGGCGTGGTTGCCCTCGGGCAGTATCACAACACCGTTGCGGTGCTCCATAACCCTGAGCGTATCGCGGAAGGTGTCATCATTCTGTTTCAGGTGCTCAAAGCCGTCTCTTATCCGGTAGACAGGCAGCATCTTGAGGAAGTAAAGGATCCGTGCAATCATCTTTTTCCGGAAGATGTCAGCTCTTGCCAGGAAGATCAGCTGCCTGTCGAGTGTCCCGATGACAGCCATGGCATCCATCAGCGCATTCTGGTGGTTGGGGGCAAATATTGTCGGTATAGAGAAATCGATATTATCCCTTCCGTAAGCCAGAACTTTACGGTAAAAGATATAGTTATGCCAGAAATCGACGTATTTTTTCAGAAGCTGATAGAAAACATCATACTTCTCAATATTGTTCTTACCCATTCCGCAACCAGGTTTAGCTACTATTCCTATGAAGAAAGCCCAAGGCTTCCGCGATGACTAAGTTAGAAAAAGTTCTCCCCCTAAGAATCAAATTTGTAGATTCTTAACTGTGGAACTCTGCATTTTAGGTATTTATACCACCTGGCAGGAGGCAGGCGCCGGGTAAGCTAACTGATGAAATCCTCCAGATCTCTTCTTTCCCTCTTGGTAGGTCTGCCGCTTCCGCGGGGTCTGAATCCGAAAGCTGTCTTTGCAGCAATGATCTTGTTCTTCTCCTCCTCCGGCGTGAGGTCGCTGATGTATTCGCCCACCAGTTTGGCGCCCACCCTGCTGGCCGGTATGCCAGTCACCAGCCATGTATAGGTCACCGGTGGTTTCCTGACGAGAACTGTTAGACCTGGTGTGACGGGGTGGGCGGGCTTGACCGCGACTCCAGCAATGGTGACTCTTCCAATGCGGCATGCCTCAGTGGCTTCGCTGCGCGATTTGTAGAGCCTTACGCTCCAGAGGAACTTATCTATCCTTTCCCCCTTCAGTGCTGTCATCACCAGGTTTTTTACCTGCCTTGTTGAATGCTGTCATCGTTAGCTCGCATCCGGCAGTGACGAATGAAAGTATGAAATCAACAGCAAGCGGCAACCGCCGTGTGAGCACGGTGAGCTCGCCTTCTGTCCATTCGCCAAGCACATAGTCTACCTGCCTTCCGCGGGGAAAGTCGTCCCCGATGCCAACGCGCAGCCTTGCATAATCATCCGTTCCAAGCACCTCGCTGATACTGGCCAGGCCGTTGTGGCCGCCGGGGCTGCCTTTGGCCCGCAGCCTGATGCTTCCGGTAGGGATGGCTATATCGTCAGTTACCACCAGCAGGTTTTCGGGCGGAATATTCTCCTTTTGCATCCAGTAGCGCACGGCGTTACCACTTCTGTTCATCAGGGTGGATGGCTTGAGCAGGATCATCTGTGCATTTTTGTGGCGCATCTCTGCCACCAGACCGTAACGGCGGTCTGTAAAAGAGATACCGGATGCTGCTGTTGCAGCATCCAGTACCATGAACCCGACATTATGCCGTGTGTTTTTATACTCCTCGCCTATGTTGCCCAGACCGGCGATAAGGTATTTCATTATTTCGGGGTACTGCTTAGGCTTTATTCTGCAGCCGGAGCTTCAGCGACGGGAGCTTCAGCACCCGGAGCAGCTGCTTCTTCTTCCTTGATGGTGACCCTGGAGACATCAACAGATACAATCATTGCACGCTTGTTGTCAATGATCTCGAGTTTGTCGTAGGAGAGGTCACCAATCTTCACAGACTGGCCTATTTCGATTTTTGAGATATCAATGTCGAGATGCTCGGGAAGGTCCTTAATAAGGCCCTTCACTTTGAGGTTTCTGCGTTTAACCTTGAGCTTGCCACCTGCCTTCACACCGGGAGATACTCCAGTGATCAGGAGGGGAATATCCATTGTAACAGGCTTATCATCAAATACCTGCATAAAATCAACATGCAGTAGCAGGTCACTGACCGGGTGGAACTGAAGGTCCTTCATGACGGCATTGTAACTCTTTCCGTCAACTATCAGGTTAACAAGAAATACATCAGGGCTGTAAACCAGTCCGCGGAATACGTTTTGATGTGCAAAAAAATGCAGATTCTCCTTCTCCCTGTACATGACACATGGTACATTACCCTCTGCCCTCAGGCTGTTGGCACCCTTTTTACCGAACTGATCGCGTGAGACGGCTTTTATCTCAATAGTCTTCATTAGTCTTTAATTAGTTGTGTTACTCAAGGTTACTTGCCCGGAAACCTCCCATCACACGTTTGACGTTTTCAAAAAAATTGGCCTGCAAATATAGCAAAAAAGGTTAAAAAACAAAACCTGAACTGATGGAGCTGTTTGTATACACTGCTTTTATTGCTCCGGCGAATATTTCTCCTACCGGCAGCACCTTGATTTTCGGCGAATGCCTGAGCATGGGGATGCTGTCAGTGACGACCAGTTCCTCGAGGGGTGAGTTGTCAATTCTGTCCACAGCGTCTCCCGACAGGACGGGGTGTGTCGCTACCGCCCTGACGCTGAGAGCGCCGCGGTCTTTCATCACTGTGGCGGCAAAGGTTAGCGTGCCGGCAGTGTCAACGAGGTCGTCAATGATAACCACGTGTCGTCCCTCAACCTCGCCTATCACCGAGATCTCCTCAACCACGTTCGGTTTTTTTCTCAGCTTGTAGCAGAGTACCAGCTCGCTCTGGAGGTAACGAGAGTAGGCATTAGCCCTCTTTGATCCTCCCATATCGGGAGCCGATACCGTCAGGTTGGGCAGGTTGAGATTCCTGATATACGGGGCAAATAGCGCCGAGCCAAAGAGGTGATCGACGGGGACATCGAAGAATCCCTGTATCTGGTCAGCATGAAGGTCCATAGTGATGATACGGTCAACACCGGCTTTGGTGAGCAGGTCGGCTGTCAGCTTTGCGCCCAGCGACACCCTCGGCCTGTCCTTCCGGTCCTGCCTTGCATAACCGTAATAGGGAATCACTGCATTGACCTTGTAGGCCGATGCCCTCTTGGCCGCATCAATCATCAGAAGTAGCTCCATCAGGTTCTCGGCAGGTGGATTGGTTGACTGGATGATGAAAACATGACAACCCCTGACAGACTCATCAAAACAGGGCTGGAACTCGCCGTCACTGAAGCTCAGGAGTGAGCTTTTGCCAAGCGCTATGCCAAGATTGTCTGCTATTTTTTCTGCTATGCTTAACGATGAGGTGCATGAAAAGATCTTAAAAGGAGCTCTGCCGATCATACTGGGATAATTAAGGTAGGTTTCACTGAATGATGCCGCTAAATTAATATTAATGGCTAAATCATTTTTCTCTTTTGAAAAATATCATGTTCTCACTGATATATTCTAGCAGTTCCTCCCTGCCTGTGCCTTTCTCTGCTGAGGTGATGAAGGCAGGAGGGAGGCTCTCCCAGGTGCCCAGCATGGCTCTGTCATGAAGATTCCTGTTCTTTTCGGCCTCAGCCAGTGAGACCTTATCCGTCTTGGTGAAGACCCTGGCGAAGGGCACACCGTTCAGCGCCAGCCTCTCCATGAAGGCAAGGTCAGAGGCCATCGGCTCATGGCGGGAGTCCAGGAGCACAAACAGGGAAATGAGGTTTTCACGTTTGGTGACATAGGTGTTGAACAGCCTGTCCCACTCAGCTCTCATCTTCTGTGAGCGGCGTGCGTAACCGTAGCCGGGAAGATCAACGAGGTACCAGCCTTCATTGATCAGAAAATGGTTTATGGTCTGGGTTTTCCCGGGACTGCATGATATCTTGGCGAGCCCTTTTCTTGATACCAGCATGTTCAGCAGTGACGATTTGCCAACGTTTGAGCGGCCGATGAAGGCATACTCCGGCAGGTCAGGCGGTGGCAGCTGGTTGAACTTGGCGCTGCTGGTGACGAATGTAGCTGACCTGATGATCATCACCCCTGGATTTTTGAGATGAATTTATCGTTATCGATGATGAACCTTTCATGATGGCCTTCGCCGATAATTCCTGTCTCGTCGCTGGCTTCCACATGGAAGAGAAGTCTCCTGCCGTTAACCTCCTGCAGAGTGACGGTGCATGTCACAATCCTGCCTACTGCCGTAGCTTTGACATGCTTGACATGGATCTCTGTTCCTACCGTTCCTTCCCCGGTGTTCAGGCATGCCTCCACGGACCTCATCGCCGTCTGTTCCATGAAGGCTATCATGGCCGGAGTGGAAAAGACATCATGGAGACCTGATCCGTATACGGCTGCAGTATCACTCTCAGTGACCGTTTTGGTATTAGTGAGCCTTATGCCCGGTACAAGTATCTCTGACATAATATTATTAATTGAGATCTTTATATGGCAGGGGAATCGCCAGGCGATAGTACAGCCTGTTACCAAACCCTGTCAGGTAGGCTGCAATTACCACCACTGAATCTGCGTAATGATCCTGTGTCTTCTGCAGGTCGAGGTATCCCGTTGTCGCAGTCTGAAGCAGCGGTTTAACCGAATCCAGATCCACCAGCCCGTCAACCAGGTCTCCCCTGTAATACTTCACATTCTCAGCCATGTCAGTCATCTCTATGAAGAGCTTATACATCCCTCTCTCCTCATACCTGTCATTGGTTCTGAATTGTATTCCCGGGTAGGCAGTCACCTTCTCGCCGCTCATTTTGTACTCCTCGAGCCCGGGCAGGCGTTTGCCATTTAAGTATTCAATTTTTGCCTTCACGCGGCCGCTCTTGTAATATTGTACCTGGGAGCCGTGGATGGTGTCATTTACATAAGGGGTGACCCTGAAGAGCTTACTGTCAGGATAGTACCACCTGGCTTCACCGTTCTTCTTTCCGCCGGCATAGGGTATCTCCTGTTCAATAACCCCGCCTTTGTAGAAGGTGCGGGTCAGTCCCTCCCTGACGCCGTTTTTGAACTCCACCTCTTTGACAATCACATCATCCCTGATATAATTACGTATACCTGTGTAGCCCGTATCAGCTACATGTCCGGCCTTCTTTTTTCCGCCTCCGGCGTCACCGGCTCCGCCCCCGCATGAGGCGGTGATTATGAGTATCAGTGCTGCTGCAATGGCTGTCAGTTTGTTCATCTCAGATTCGTTTTTGTGGGATAAATACTTCAAGCAGCGTTGCTCTCCCCTGCGGGATCAGCACCACGCTGTCGGCCGAGGCAGGTATCAGAAGGGTCTCACCGGCCCTGAGCTCCTCCTGTTGGCCGAAACATTCAATCACGGCCATGCTATCCAGGCCGATATATATTATAAATGAGTCAGTAAGGCTGTAGTCCTTAATCACGGGCTTATCAATCTGAAGCAGGCTCGTGTGGAAATAGGGGCACTCCGCAAGCAACACCGGCTGGTTAATCACCGGGTTTTTTTTGATCAGGTTGGTGCTGTCGAGGTTGAAGTTTATGGCATCTAGAGCCAGTGTGGTGTGCATCTCACGGGGCTGGCCCGATGCGTCAACCCTGTCCCAGTCATAGATGCGGTAAGTGACGTCTGATGCCTGCTGTATCTCCGTGAGCAGCACCCCGGCGCCGATAGCATGGACCATTCCGGCCGGAATAAAGAATACATCGCCACGGCTAACCGGTGTGGCGTTGATAATATCTTCCAGCTTCCTGGTTGCGAGGTGGACAAGAAACTCCTCCCTGGTTATTTTCTTTTTGAACCCGGTATAGATTACTGAGCCGGGTGATGCATCCATGACATACCACATCTCGGTCTTGCCCCAGGCATGGTGCCTCTCGGCTGAGAGCCTGTCATCGGGGTGCACCTGTATCGACAGCCTGTCACGGGCATCAATGAACTTGACAAGCAGGGGGAACTCATTTCCGTATCTCTCCCAGACCGCGTCACCCACCAGGTCGCCCATGTAAACCTCTGTAATCTCCTCCAGGGTATTCCCCTTTAGAAACCCGTTGGACACCACGGACGCAGCTCCGGTCATGCCGCTTATCTCCCAGCTCTCACCGATGGTTGTCCCTGTTTTGGCTCTCTTACCAAAGCGCTCTCGCAGGGCACTCCCTCCCCAGAGGGTCTCCTTGAGCACGGGTCTGAACCGTATTGGGTAGAGCGAATCCATCATCATATGAGATAATCAACCACCAGTTTTGCCTTCTTTACTGTCGATGCCAGAGATACCGCCTCACGGTGAGGTTCACTGTTCTGGTACCGCCTCAGGTCTTCAACAGAGGCAAAGGTGGCGTCAATGACGAAGTCGCCCGCATGATCGGCCTCAAGTACATTGCTGCCTGTCCGGTACTCAATAATATAATTGAGCCGGTTACCTACCGGCCCGAAAGCCTCCTTGAGTTTCCTTACTGATTTCTCCTTCTCGTCAGGTGTGTAGGGAGGGGTGAGCTTAAAGATCACGATATGTTTTACCATACAGATATTTTGCTACTTTTGGTACAAAAATAATCATTTTATGCTTACCGTCGGGATTGCCGGAGGAACAGGATCGGGAAAGACAACCGTTGTACGAAAACTTATTGAGATGCTACCTCCGGGAGAGGTGGTCATACTGCCACAGGACAGCTATTATAAGGATAACAGCCATATCTCCATTGAGGAGAGACAAAGGATAAATTTTGACCATCCTGACGCTGTTGAGTGGTCGCTGCTTATGGCCCATCTTACAGAGCTGAGAGCAGGCCGTCCTATTGAGATGCCCGTCTATTCCTATCTTACCTGCCTCAGGTCAAAGGAGACCATCCCTGTCAAGCCCGCTGAGGTGGTGGTTGTGGAGGGTATCCTAATTCTTGTTGATCCGGGTCTCCGGTCAATGCTTGATATCAAGGTGTTTGTTGATGCTGATGCCGATGACCGTCTCGGCAGGGTGATCCAACGCGATATTGTTGAACGGGGGCGGTCGGTGCTGGCAGTCCTCGACCGGTATAACCTGACGGTAAAACCGTCACACCTTCAGTTCATCGAACCCTCAAAGAGATATGCCGATATCATTATCCCCGGCGGAGGGGAAAATCTGGTAGGTATTGAAGTCCTCAGGACTATAGTGGAGAAACACCTCAGGTAAAATCGCCTGTACCAGGCCCCGGCGGAGTCTTCCTGGAGTTCCGGTCTGCAATTCAGCCGCGCCTCATTTTGCTCCCTAACCCGGCCTCAAAGCATATCTCAGCCGCGCCCCAGCTCGCGCAGGTACATCTGGATTGTATTTTCCAGGCCGTAGTAGAGTGCGTCAGCGATGAGAGCATGCCCTATTGACACCTCCATCAGCCATGGGATATGACTGTGCAGCCATGCCAGGTTGTTCAGGTCGAGATCATGGCCGGCGTTGACACCCAGGCCCGCCTCCCTTGCCACCTCTGCTGCCCTGATGAAGGGAGCTGCCGCAGCTTCCCTGTCAGTACTGTACATTAATGCGTAAGGTTCTGTATAAAGCTCTATACGGTCTGTGCCGGTGCGGGCAGCATACTCTATCATCTCAGCATCGGTTCCGGTGAAGATGGAGGTGCGTATCCCCTTCTCATGAAACCGGGCGATGACATCAGCGAGAAAAGACTGGTTGGCTTTCGTATCCCATCCGGCATTGGAGGTGACGGCATCATGAGCATCGGGCACCAGCGTCACCTGGTCAGGCCGGGCATCAAGCACCAGCCTGATGAACTGTTCCTCCGGGTTGCCCTCAATGTTAAACTCGGTGGTGATGACCTCCCTGATCACATGCACATCACTGTACCTGATATGCCTCTCGTCAGGCCTGGGATGAACAGTGATGCCTTCAGCCCCGAAGCTCTGACATTTTATGGCGGCCAGCCTGACATCAGGCACATTGCCGCCGCGGGCATTACGTAGAGTGGCAATTTTGTTGATGTTTACGCTTAATCTTGTCATGGCTTCTTATGCTGTTTATCACCGCAAAGTTATAACGATCCGTAGTTTTTTGTACTTTTATTCGGTAATTGAATGACCCGATGCTTGCAAAAGAGATGATATCCGACGTGGTCCCGGCGCTGAAAACATCTGATACAGCGCAAACTGCACTGAACTGGATGGAGATATTCAGGGTCTCGCATCTTCCTATTGTGAACGAGAACGATTACCTTGGACTGATTTCTGACAGCGACATCTATGACCTCAACCAGCCGGAAGAGCCCATCGGAAACCATTCCCTCTCCCTGCCGCGTCCCTCGGTCAAAGGTCATCAGCATATCTATGAGGTTTTAGCACTGGCTGCCAGGCATAAGCTTACCGTGGTACCAGTGATTGATGATGAAAACCACTTCAGGGGCGTCATCACCTATAATGAGATGATCAGCGGAATTGCATCGTTCTCTTCAATTGAACAGCCGGGCGGAATGATAGTGCTGCAGGTGCTCTCACGTGACTACTCCATGAGCCGCATATCACAGATAGTAGAGAGTAATGACGCAAGGATCCTGAGCATGCACATAACGTCCAACCCTGACTCCACCAGCCTCGAGATAACCCTGAAGGTCAACACTACAGACCTGACCTCCATCATCAAAACGTTCGAACGGTACTCGTACGAGGTGACAACATGGGTGACCGACAATGATGAGCTGGACCGATTCTATACCGACAGGTATAACCAGCTCATGAAATATCTCAACATGTAACTTCATCTCCCGATGTACAAAAACATTGCCCTGTACAGCAAGGGTCTGACCGAAAAGACCATGGCCGGACTGCTGCGGCTCATCGACGCGCTATACAGGCGCGGGGTGCATATCTTCCTTAACATCATGGAGCCCGGCAGTAATCACTTCCAGACTGACCCGAGGGTCATTCTCTTCAATGACATCTCCGAGCTTCCGGATGACATCTACCTGATAATGAGTGTCGGAGGCGATGGGACCTTTCTTGAAACAGCCATGAGAGTCCGTGCCACGGGTATCCCCGTCTCTGGTATTAACACCGGACGCCTTGGTTTCCTGGCAAATATCCCTGATAATGACATAGAGACTTCCATTGATCTCATCTGTTCTGGCAAATTTGAGGTCATCAGCCGCTCCATGCTGGAGATCATCTACCCTGCCGGTCTGTTCAGCAACGGCAACGGTATTGCTCTCAACGAGGTGACAGTACAGAAAGCAGATCAGAGCATGATCACCATCACCGTGAAGGTTAACGACATATTCCTCAATACTTACAGTGCTGACGGGCTGATAGTATCAACGGCCACAGGATCAACGGCATACAACCTGAGCGTTGGCGGACCCATACTCTCACCCTCAGACGAGAGCATAATCATCGTTCCCATGTCGCCGCATAACCTCACAATCCGGCCGATAATCGTCACCGGCGGCAGCACCATAGCACTCAGCACAGGTGGCAGAAGCAGGGAGTGCCTGATAACCTGTGATTCAAAGGGCGTAAGAGTACCCGTCGGATCTGTGATCGAAATACGTCAGGCAGCCTCCAGGTTAAAGACGGTGACCCTGGCCGGAAACGATTTTTTCAGCACTCTCAGGAATAAGCTCATGTGGGGCGCTGACCCCCGTAACTGACAATAATTAAGGAATATTTAAGTTTTTAATATTATACATTCCTTATATTTGTAGCCTGAACTGCAAAGCAACTGATGATTAAACGTCTTATACTGGTGTGCATGGTGGTGCTTTTCTCAGCGCCATTCATTTCTGCACAGCTATGGAAGATGAAAAGATATGAAGTTGCCGCAGGATTGGGCACCTCACAGTTCTACGGTGATGTAGGGGGCTTTACCATCGGAGAGAACGCCCTGGGATTAAAGGATATCACCTTCAAGCAGACCAGGTTTAACGTTAACGGCTCATTCAGGTATTTCATTACTGATGCGGTTGCCGCGCGCTTATCCTTCTCCTACCTGATGCTTCACGCCACCGACGAACGTGGTAACAACCAGGGCAGAGGGTATGAGGCCGGCATGTCACTATATGAACCTGCACTCATCGGTGAGTATTATTTCGTTCGAAACCGGGAGCGTAACAGTTTCCTCTTTCAGACCTACAGGGGCAGGTCGAGAAACAGGGTAAAGGACTTCTTCAGAAGTTTAGACATATATGCCCTTACCGGAGTAGGTGGCGCAGGCTTCAATGTCCGCGGCAATGACCTGCTGGAGGATCGGTGGAGCACTGATCCGGACCTGGAAAGCAGCGGCTTTACCGCAGTGATACCCCTTGGCGTGGGAGCAAAAGTGGCCTTCGACCCGAACATACTGTTCGGAGTGGAATTTGCCGGGCGATATGCATTCTCTGACTTTATTGACGGGTATACCTCGCCCTGGTCTGAGAGAAATGATGTGTATCACACCTTCAGTTTTACATTTAATTACCGGATCAAAACGGCACGGAACGGACTTCCTTCGTTCAGATGATGCTCAAATGACCACATGGAATGAAAAAGGCAACAATATTTATATTTCTTTTTATAACAGCACTGCCGTTAATCTCACAGCGTAGCGCCGACTATGGAGTATCCTTCGGGATAGTCAACTATATTGGTGAGGATAACCCGCTGAACGTGTTTTATAAGCCCGGTCCGGCTGCACAGTTCTTCTACAGGTACAACTTCAATCCCAGGCAGGCCTTAAGAGCCAACCTGATGGGTGGATACCTCACTCCCCTGGGAGCACCAATCGGCGAACTGGGGGCAACATATGAATTCAACTTCTTCCCATACTCCACATTCAGAAGCAGGCGTGTAGACTACTCTCCGTATGTAGCCGCCGGAGCCGCATTTTCCACGGTTTTTAACCAGGTTACCACGGCTGACGGAACCAAAAGCTTCCACCCTTTCTTTTCCATACCATTCTCTGCCGGAATCAAGGTAAATGTGGCTAACCACATTGGCGTTGAGTTCGAATATGGTTTTCGTAAGACTTTTTATGATAAATTTGACGGCCAAACTGAAGTCATGACTCCCGGAGATGCGCCGGTAGACCAATCATGGCTTCATAACAATGACTGGTACAGCTTCATGGGGATCTCGGTCACCTGGAAAATGTACAACAAGCTGGCTGGCTGCCCGGCTTTTGCAGAAATGGAGAAAGATAAAAAAAGAAAGAGATAACATTGACTTTTAAGGATCAGATAGATAAGAACAGGCTGCCAGGGCATGTTGCTGTCATTATGGACGGCAACGGACGGTGGGCGCACAGGAGAGGCAGGGAGAGAATCTTCGGCCATAGCCAGGGCGTCAAAGCCGTACGTAAAACTGTAGAGGCTGCAGCGGAACTGGGGGTGAGGTACCTGACCCTATACGCCTTCTCAACTGAAAACTGGAACAGACCCGATGATGAGGTCTCCGCTCTCATGGATCTCATGGTTGAATCAATCAATGATGAGACTCATACCCTCATTGAAAAACAGATATCACTCAGGGTCATAGGCGATCTGAACCGCCTCTCAGCAAATGTCAGGGAGAGACTATTCGAAACAATGCGGATTACCTCGTCAGGCTCACGCATGACGCTGATAGTGGCCCTCAGCTACTCATCACGGTGGGAGATATCCGAGGCTTGCCGCCGCATTGCCCTAGCGGTGAAAGAGGGCAAAATCAGTACAGGTGATATTAACGAGGAGATGGTGAGCGCCAACCTTGAAACCTCTGACACACCCGATCCTGAACTAATGATCAGAACCAGCGGAGAGAAACGCATAAGCAACTTCCTCCTGTGGCAGCTGGCTTATGCAGAACTTTATTTTACAGAAAAACTTTGGCCCGATTTTGGTAAGGAGGACTTTTACAAAGCAGTGGCAGACTTCCAGAAAAGGGAAAGGAGATATGGAAAGACCAGTGAGCAGATCGCTGATAACAGATGAGATGATGAAAGAAAGACCCATGCGGATAGTTTCCCTTTTTGCTTTGTTGCTTACAGGGTTGATTGCCACAGCCCAGACAGACGAAAAATATGTTAATTACCTCTACCCGGAAGAATTCACCGTGGCTGGCATAACCATCTCCGGGGTCAAATTCCTGGAGCCGAATGCCCTCATTGGCATCTCGGGCCTTCGCATTGGCCAGAAGGTCGAGATTCCGGGTGAACAGATCACCTCAGCGGTCAGAAAACTGTGGGACCAGGGACTCTTCTCCGATGTCAGGATCACCGTGACTACCAAGGAAGGGGAAAATGTATGGCTTGATATCTACCTCCAGGAGAGACCCAGACTCTCATCCCTTAAATTCGAAGGGATAAAAAAGTCGGAAGAGACCGACCTCATTGAGAAACTAAGCCTGCCAAACGGCTCACAGGTCACAGCTCACCTGCTCAACAGGGCCGAGCGCACCATCAAAGACCACTATATAGAGAAGGGCTTTCTCAACACAGATGTCAAAATCGTCCAGAAAGATGACCCTGACATGCCGAACAACGTGGTGCTCAATGTCATCATCAACAAAAACGAAAAGGTCAAGATAGAGCAGATCGAGTTCGTGGGCAATGAATACTTCGAAGGCAAGCGACTGCGGCGCGTGATGAAAAACACCAAGCAGAAAGACCTTAACATCTTCAAGGGATCAAAATACATTGAAGATAAGCTCGAAGAAGACCGCGGCAGCCTGGTTGAGTTCTACAATGAGAACGGGTTCCGCGACTTCCGCATACTGAAAGATTCAACATACGCCCTTGAAGACGGCAGGATAGCCCTGGTTCTGAAGATCAAAGAGGGTAACCAGTATTATCTGCGGAACGTAGACTGGGTGGGCAACAGCATATATTCAAAGGATCAGCTTAACAGGGTTTTCAACTTCCCCTCGGGCGAGATCTACAACCAGACAATGATCAACAAGAGGCTCACCGATGATGAGGATGCCGTCAACTCTCTATATCTTAATTATGGTTACCTTTTCTCAAGGCTTACACCCATTGAAAAGAATGTAGAAGGCGATTCAATTGACCTGGAAGTGCGAATTTTCGAGGGAGACCCGGCCAACCTCAATAATGTGGTCATCAGCGGCAACACACGAACCAATGAGCACGTTGCACGTCGTGAGCTCTATACCAATCCCGGCGACCTCTTCAGCAAGGAGAATATAATCCGCTCGGTAAGACAGGTAGCAGTACTTGGTCACTTTGACCCTGAGAAGATCAACCCGCAGCCCATCCCTGACCAGGTGAACGGCACCGTTGACCTCCTCTATGCACTTGAGGAGAAAGCCAACGATCAGTTCGAGATCTCGGGAGGCTGGGGGGCAGGCATGCTCGTTGGAACGGTAGGGGTGCGGTTCAATAACTTCGCAATGCGAAACTTCTTCAAATGGAAGGAGTGGAGACCATATCCCTCCGGCGACGGCCAGTCGCTGCAGATCAGAGCCCAGTCAAACGGACGCGTCTACCAGTCGTATAACGTTTCATTCATTGAACCGTGGCTCGGCGGCAAGAAACCGAACACCCTCTCGCTATCAGCCTTTCGCTCACTAATGACCAACGGTTCAAAGAAGGGCGAGGATGACAGGCAGTCTATGATCATCGACGGCGGCTCCGTGGGCTTCGGCAAGAGACTGGAATGGCCTGACGACTATTTCTCAGTCTTTTATGAGGGCAGCTACCAGAGGTACAGCATGTATAACTATACCTACTACCAGTTCCTCTTTGACAACGGTACCTCAAACCTGGCATCACTCACTGCCAGGCTGACCCGCTTCTCGGCCGGACCAAACACCATCTTCCCTCGCAGCGGCTCAACATTCTCATTGTCGCTTCAGGCAACACCCCCGTACTCATCAATCAGCGGCAAGGACATGAAAACAGAACCTGATGAGGAAAAATACAAGTGGATTGAGTTTTATAAAGTGGTATTCAAGGCCGACTATTATTTCCCGCTCTCGTCTAATGACAAGCTCATCCTTAACGCCAAGGCTGCATTCGGGTATCTCGGTTTTTACAATAAGGACATCGGTCCCTCACCCTTTGAGAATTTCTACGTGGGCGGCGATGGTATGACGGGGTACAGCTTCTACGGCCGTGAGGTCATCGCACTGCGCGGATACACCAACGGATCGCTCACCCCCACGGTGCTTAAGGAAGGCAGGGTTGTTGAAGCAGGTAACGTTTATTCAAAACTGACGCTTGAGCTGCGTTACCCGATCTCCCTCAACCCGCAGGCAACAATCTACGGACTCGCATTCCTTGAGGCCGGGAAAGCCTGGTATGAAATCAAAGATTACAATCCCTTTAAGATGAACCGCTCCGCGGGGATAGGCCTGAGAGCCAACCTGCCGATGTTCGGTCTCCTGGGAATAGACTGGGGCTACGGGTTTGACCCTGCAGTGTCCGGACGGGCAGATGATTCCGGAAGCCAGTTCCACTTCGTAATAGGTCAGCAATTCTAGAAAAGATAACAATCAAACAAAAATGCTATGAGGAAGATCATTATCATGACAGTACTGGTGCTCACCGCTTCTTTCAGCGGGATGGCACAAAAGTTCGCTTTCGTTGACAGCGAATATATAAGGAACAACATACCCGCCTTTACGGCAGCCCAGCAGCAGCTTGACAAACTGTCTGAAGGATGGGAAAAAGAGGTGGCTGATGGCTATGCAGCTGTTGAACAGTTGTACAAGGATTACCAGGCAGAGGTGGTGCTTCTGTCACAGGACCAGAAGAAGAAAAGAGAAGAGGCTATCATTGCCAGGGAGAAAGAGGTGAAAGACCTTCAGAATACCTATTTTGGCATGGAGGGCGAACTCTACAAGAAACGCGAGGAGCTCGTCAAACCTATCCAGGACGAGATACTGAAGGCTATCAAGGAGATATCCGTAGAGGGCAGCTATGCAGTCATCTTTGACACCTCAGCCGGATCAAACATACTGTTCGCCAACCCCAGGTATGACCTCTCAGATCAGGTATTACAGAAGTTAGGTTATAAGAATTAAATAATTACATTTGCACGATTAAATTGAAAAACAAGACGATGAAGAAAGTATTTGGTATACTCCTGTTTGCTGCACTGTTGTTTACAGCACAGGAAGGATTTGCACAGTCATTCAAGACAGGCCACATCAACAGGGATGACATCATAATGACAATGCCTGAGTATGACACAGCTATGAAACAGTATAATGCATACGGCCAGGAGCTGACAAATGCTCTGGAGCTAATGCAGGTTGAGTACAACAATAAGCTTGACCAGTACGTGAAGGACAGCAAGACCCTCACTGATCTGGTGAAGGCCAACAAGGAGCAGGAACTCGCTGACATGCAGAACCGCATCAACAACTTCCAGCAGCAGGCTCAGACACAGCTTCAGGACAAGCAGGCTGAGCTTCTTAATCCAATAATTGAGAAGGTTACACAGGCTATCAACGCCGTTTCCAAGGAGGGAGGATTCATATATATTTATGATATCCGCACCCTGGTATATGTTGATACTGTGAAGAGCACTGACATCAGCCCGCTGGTGAAAGCGAAGCTTGGGGTCAAGTAACTCAGACTGAACAGTAATAATATGGCTGCTCATCTGACGGGCAGCCTTTATTTTAGATCATTATGGAAGCCAGGAACCGCCCAATAGGCGTATTTGACTCAGGTGTTGGGGGCCTCACGGTGGCACATGCCATCAGGCAGACCCTGCCGGGTGAACGCATTATCTACTTCGGAGATACAGCTCACCTGCCATACGGCGATAAGTCGGAGGAGGCAATCAGAAGCTACTCGAGGCGCATAACGGAGTTCCTGATCGGGTACGACGCCAAGCTGGTTCTCATAGCGTGCAACTCCGCCTCGGCCTCGGCCTATGAAAGCCTCCTTGAGGAGTTTGGCGACAGGATACTAATCCTCGATGTGATCAACCCGGTGGTTGAATATGTCTCAGCCCGCAATTACGGGAAGCTTGGCGTCATCGGGACCAAGCGGACAATCAGCTCAGGCACCTATGAGAAGAAGATTCACCAGGCCGCTCCGTCAACCTCTGTGGTATCTCTGGCCACCCCGCTGCTTGTTCCAATGATTGAGGAGGGTTTCATCTTTGATGACATCAGCAACGCCATTATACGTACTTATCTTTCAGACAGCAGGTTGCAGCAGCTTAACGCACTGATACTGGGATGCACTCATTACCCCATCATCCGCAACCAGATAAGCAAGTTCTTTAACTTTGACGTTGAGGTGGTTGACTCTGCGCGCATCGTGGCATCCAGGCTGAAGGAGACACTCATCAGGCATGATCTGGTCAACACCGGCGGCACCGGTGAGGATCTCTTTTTCGTTTCTGACTACACCGAATATTTCGAGAAGATCGCCAGGATGTTCTTCGAAAGCACCATCAACCTTCAGAAGGCTGACATCTGGTCATGATACCGGTACGGTAACCATGGGTCGTGGAACAGCTCCGGCAACCTTGCGGCTTGAAACAGCTCTGGTAACCATGCAACGCCACTCTCCGGTGCCCGGATATCTGCCTGCTGATAAATCATTTAACCGGCCATGACAAACATGACCAAAATCATACAGTAATACCAGTGTATTACTGAACTTAGCTTCATCAAACAGGTGATTATTTTAAAGTACTAATCAAAACAAATACGTGACTAACATCATGGGAAAAAGATCAAAGGTCATTGAGAGAGATACGGTGGTAATCAAGTTCTCCGGCGACTCCGGCGACGGCATGCAGCTTACCGGCACCCTCTTCTCCAATACGTCTGCCCTGTTCGGACATGACATTTCCACCTTCCCCGATTACCCGGCAGAGATAAGGGCTCCGCAGGGTACCGTTGGAGGCGTCTCCGGCTTCCAGGTACATATTGGTCATAAGCTGGTCAACACACCCGGCGACTTTGCCGATGTCCTCGTGGCGATGAATCCCGCTGCCATTCGTGCCAACGCACGCTGGCTCAGGAAGGGCTCAACCATTATATATGACTCCGATAACTTCACGGAAAAGCATATACAGCGTGCAGGCTACAAGGAAGATCCCTTCAAGGAAGACAAGCTTGATGACATGAATCTCATCGGTGCACCCATCAGCTCACTTGTGAAGGAGGCACTCAAGGGGATGGATATTGACCCCAAGTCAGTTCTCAGGACCAAGAATATGTTTGCCCTAGGCATGGTCTATTGGCTATTCGACAGCAAACTCAAATACACCGAAGACTTTATTGAGGACAAGTTCGGCAAGAAGCCCCTGGTGGCAGAAGCCAACAGCAAGGTTCTGAGGGCCGGTTACTACTATGCCGAAACCATTGAGGCGCTCACACCTTCATACCATGTCAGTCCGGCTCCTATAGCCAAAGGAACCTACCGCAACATCAACGGCAACCAGGCAATCTCATGGGGACTGCTCGCCGCCGCCGAGAAGGCTGGTCTCAAGCTCTTCATAGGCTCATACCCCATCACCCCCGCCACCGGTATTCTTGAGGAGCTGGCTCTGCGGAAAGACCTGGGTGTTAAGAGCCTGCAGGCTGAGGATGAGATTGCCGGTATCTGCACAGCCATTGGCGCCAGCTTCACCGGCCGCCTTGCCGTCACATCAACCTCCGGACCGGGCCTCGCACTCAAGTCCGAGGCCCTGAACCTGGCAGTGATGACGGAACTGCCGCTTGTGGTGATAGACGTGCAGAGAGGAGGCCCCTCAACCGGACTCCCTACCAAGACCGAGCAGTCCGACCTCTGGCAAGCCCTCTACGGCCGTAACGGCGAAAGCCCCGTGCCGGTGATAGCTGCAGGCACACCATGTGACTGCTTTACCTTTGCATTCCAGGCAGCGAAGATAGCCGTGGAATATATGACGCCGGTAATACTTCTTTCCGACAGCTACCTGGCTAACGGCTCCGAGCCATGGAAGATTCCTTCAATGAAGGATATGCCTTCCATTACCGTCCCGTGGGCCGTCAAGACTGACAAAGATTACCTGCCTTACG
Source organism: Bacteroidales bacterium UBA1458 (assembly GCA_002325785.1). GTDB lineage: Bacteria > Bacteroidota > Bacteroidia > Bacteroidales > VadinHA17 > SR-FBR-E99. Next base: position 37,649 of record DCSU01000143.1, read on the forward strand.
AAAGAGACCCGAAAAACCTCGCCCGCAAGTGGGCAGTACCCGGAACACCGGGCCTCGAACATCGCATCGGCGGACTCGAGAAGACCATCAAGGGCAGCGTCTCATACACTCCCGAGAACCATGAGTATATGGTTAAAATGCGCGATGAAAAAGTTGAACGTGTCGTAAACGATGTGCCTGACCTTCAGGTCCTCGGAAAGAAAACCGGCGAGCTTCTCGTCATAGGCTGGGGCAGCACATACGGGCCAATCTATACCGCAGTCAGCGAACTGCAGGATGAGGGATTTAATGTATCGGCAGCACACTTTAACTATATCAGACCCCTGCCAAAAAACACCGCGAAGGTGTTCAAAGCTTATAAGAAGCTGGTTGTCTGTGAACTCAACACCGGGCAGTTCGCCAACTACCTGCGGATGAAACACCAGAAGTTCGACTATCATCAGTATAACAAGATACAGGGACTTCCATTCACCATAGGAGAGATTAAAGATTATTGTAAAAAATTGCTGGAGGGTAAATAACATGGCTGAAACAAGTAACAACCACTACGTTGCAAAGGACTTCAAGAGCGACCAGGAAGTAAGATGGTGTCCGGGCTGCGGTGACCACGGGATACTCTCCTCACTGCAGAAAACACTCGCTGAACTGGATATTCCCAAGGAAAAATATGTATTCGTCTCAGGCATAGGATGCTCGTCGCGCCTGCCCTATTATATGAATACATACGGTTTCCATGGCATCCACGGCAGGGCTGCCGCCATTGCCACAGGGGTAAAGATTGCCAACCCTGACCTCATGGTCTGGGAGATGACCGGTGACGGAGACGCGCTGGCAATTGGCGGTAACCACTACATCCATGCGATAAGGCGCAACATAGACATCAAGATAATCCTCTTCAACAATGAGATATACGGACTCACCAAAGGTCAGTATTCTCCTACATCGAAGAAGGGTCTGGTTACAAAAACTTCGCCTTACGGAACCATTGAAGAGGCCTTTAAGATAGGCGAACTGACCATTGGCGCCAACGGACGCTTCTTTGCCCGCACGGTCGACTATAACCTGGCGCTCTCCAACGAGGTCTATAAGGAGGCTGCAGCTTTCCACGGCACGGCTGTGGTGGAGGTTATCCAGAACTGCGTCATCTTCAATGACGGAGCCCATGATGCCATCACCAACAAGGAGACAAGGGATGACAATACCATTGTGCTGCATCACGGCCAGCCGATGATCTTCGGCAAAAACCGCGACAAGGGCATCATCCTGGTGAACCTCAAATTGAAGGTAGTCAGACTGGGTGAAGGAGGCATTACGGAGAAGGACCTGCTTGTTCATGATGCCCATGAACCTAATCCCGGAATCCACTACAGGCTTGCCGGCATGACCTATCCGGAATATCCGGTGGCCCTGGGCGTAATCAGGGCTATCAACGCCCAGACTTATGACGGAGCCATGCTTGAACAGCACGAAAAGGTGCAGGCATCATCAAAAATAAAGTCTGTTGATGACCTGCTGATGAGCGGATCAACCTGGACGGTAAAGTAAACGGAGCATTGCCCGTCCCGGGCTAACTATCTTAATCTATTTTACTAATTTTGGCACCAGAAATTATCTGACGCCTGAATGACTGAAGAACCTGATACCGGAAACGGTTTCGTACGTGATATTCATGACCAGCAGGAACGCCTGAAGGAACTGGCTTGTATTAACCGGACCACACAGATCCTCAAGGAGAGAAAACCCCTTGAGGAGACCCTCATTCACCTCGTTCTGATGCTCCCCGGAGCATGGCAATACCCTGATTATACAACCGCACGCATAAGGTACCAGGACAGGTCATTTGAGTCGCCGGGGTTCGTTGAGACAAACTGGAAACTGATCCAGGAATTTACCACCATCGAGGGTAAAGGCACCGTTGAGATATACTACACACGTGAGTTCCTCAGTGATTACGAAGGCCCCTTCTTGAAGGAGGAGCGTGATCTGATAAAGAATTTTTCAGGACTGGTGACCGGGTACATTAACAGCCTGGTGGCAACAGAATCCGAGCTCACGCCTGATGACGGCTCAGACGATTTGGAGGATATTAAAAGCCTGTCAAGCCGTAAGCTGCTGCAGAAGTTTCTTGACCGGCATAATGCCGAGAGAGATGTTTTTCATGACCTTATGCCATTCATGGTCAGGGAGATATTACTTGTTGCCAGCCTATATGACGCCTATTCTATCGAGGGCGAAGGCCGTTTCTCCGATCATATGCTTGGCGAATATTACCAGATGAGTCTTACCACTCTCCCCAGGATAACAGGCGTTTCGGGTGAGGATGAAGCCTTCTCACGCCTCGGGGTACGCCACTATGACATGATCATCATAATGGTGGGGGTAGACAAGAGCAATCCCATGAGCCTCTGCCGCAAGATAAAGGATAAATACCCCTATATCCCTACATTCCTTCTCCTCAATAACCCCGGTGACATTCCCTTCGTTCAGGAACAGAAGATGCTTGGCGTCCCCTTTGACAACTACTTCGTCTGGACAGGCGAATCAAAGGTCTTCTTCGCCATGGCAAAGCTGCTTGAAGACCAGGTAAATGTGGAGAACGATACCAGGAAGGGTCTGACGGGGGTCATACTCATCATTGAGGATTCAGCAGACTACTACTCCACCTACGTGCCGATGCTCTACACCCTGGTGCTGGAACAGACCCGTATCCTCATTGAAGACGTCTCTTCTGACGAGCTCTATAAGGTCCTCAAACTCAGGGCACGGCCCAAGATCCTCCTTGCAACCACATGGGAGGAGGCAATGTCAATCTATGCCAAATACAAGGACAGGCTCCTCGGGGTGATCTCTGACATGCGGTTCCCGCGAAACGGGGTTCTCAATGACAAGGCCGGTTTCGATCTTATCAGCCACATACGCGGGGAACAGGCAAACCTGCCTACACTGCTGCAGTCGTCAGACCCCGGCAATGCCGTCTATGCAGCTCAGCTCAAGGCGAGCTTCATAAACAAGAACTCCGAAACCCTGCTTCAGGACCTTAAATCGTTCATTACATACTACCTCGGGTTCGGCCATTTTGTCTACCGTGACACCAAGGGCAGACAGATAGCCGTGGCCAAGTCGATGAAGGAGTTCGAGGCTTTCCTCAAGACGGTTCCCGAAGACTCGCTGGTCTACCACGCCATGAAGAACAGCTTCTCACTCTGGCTTATGGCCAGGGGAGAGGTGAAGATAGCCAAGATCATCAACCCCGTTAAGATATCTGATTTTCGCAGCCTGAAGGAGATGCGCCAGTTTCTCATTGACGTCATCCGCAAGCGGAGGAGGGAGATGAACAAGGGTAAGGTGGTAAATTTTGATGAGTCCGTGATGATTGATGAGTCCAATGTGGTCAGCCTTGCCGGCGGATCACTCGGAGGCAAGGGCCGTGGCCTGGCATTCGTCAGCACACTGATACACAGTTTTGAACTCGGGCGCCTGCTGCCCGGCATTAATATCAAGACACCCGTCACAGCTATCATCGGCACTGACGAGTTTGACCACTTCATGGAAAGCAACCATATGTGGGAGGTGGTGAACAGGGAGAAGGATTTTGGCGAGCTGCAGAGACAGTTCCTGGCAGGCAGCCTCAGCAGCGCCCTGGAGCACAAGCTCAGGGTCTTCATCAGGCTCTATAGCCAGCCCCTGGCGGTGCGTTCATCGAGTCTCTTCGAGGACTCACTCAGCCAACCATTCTCCGGCGTGTTCGGCACATACCTTCTGCCCAATAACCACCCCGATCCGGAGGTGAGGCTCAGGCAGCTTATCGGGGCCATCAAGCTTGTGTTCTCTTCAATATATTCAGATAACTCACGCATCTATTTCGAAGCCATAAACTATAAGATCGAACAGGAGAAGATGGCTGTGGTGATACAGGCTGTAGTGGGTAAGAGGTATGATGATATCTTCTATCCTCATATCAGCGGGACGGCTCAGTCATTCAACTTCTATCCCGTAGCCAACATGACGCCTCATGACGGTTTTTCCGTGGCGGCGGTAGGTCTGGGTCAGTACGTGCTTGACGGCGAGAGGGCCTTCAGGTTCTCACCCTCATTTCCGGCCCTGGACATTGTGTCAATAGATGACCTGATTCGTTATTCTCAGGTCGAATTCTACGCAATCAACCTGGGGAGGAACGACATTGATCTCCTGCAGGGAGAGAATGCCGGCCTGGTGAAGCTTGACATCAGCAGGGCCGAGTCTGACGGCGTCCTTAAACATTGCGCCTCGGTTTTCAGCATGGACAATGACACAGTCTCACCGGGGCTTGATGTGGCCGGACCCCGGGTGATCAACTTTGCAAACATCCTCAAGTATGATTATATCCCACTGGCCCCAACGCTTAAGAAGGTTCTTGAAGTGGTCAGGGAGGCTTTCGGAGCTCCTGTTGAGATTGAGTTTGCCGTCGATCTCACCAGGGATGAAAATGACAGGGCATCGTTCTATCTGTTGCAGATAAAACCTCTGGTTGGCAGCGGCGCCGGATATGCCATTGACCCTGAGACAGTCTACACTGATGACATGCTGCTGGTCTCCAGGAAAAGCATGGGCAACGGCCTGGTCAGTGATATCACCGATATCATTTATGTTGAACCGGAGAAGTTCGATAACCTGAAGACCAATGAGATGGCTGAAGAGATTGATGCCATCAACAGGAAGATGATGGCAGAGGGCAGAAAATATGTTCTGATAGGCCCCGGCCGGTGGGGCACCAAGGACAGGTTCCTGGGCATACCGGTTGCATGGCCCCAGATATCCAATGCCAGGGTCATCGTTGAAGTCAGCCTGCCTGACTACCATGTTGATGCATCTCAGGGCTCTCACTTCTTTCACAATGTGACATCGATGAATATTGGTTATTTCTCGGTCAACCAGTATACCGGAGACGGTACTATTCTATGGGACAGGCTGAGCAGGCAGAAGACCATAGCCAACGGAACCTGGTTCAGGCATATCAGGTTTGACGAGCCCCTGGTCATCAGGATGGATGGCAAGAAGGGTATGGCGGTGATATCAGTCAGCGCTGAGACGGAGACTCCTTAGGCACCGACCGTCAGTGCTGATGTGGCGACTCCAGGGTTTATCTTTTTGATCAGTCCCTGCAGCACACTGCCCGGGCCGGCCTCGGTGAATGATGTAGCACCGTCAGCTATCATTCTTTCAACTGTCTGTGTCCATCGTACCGGCGAGGTGAGCTGGGCAACCAGGTTATCCATTATCTGTCCGGGGTCTGTCACCGGCATGGCTGTCACGTTCTGGTAGACAGGGCACACCGGGCGGCTGAAGCGGGCTTTTCTGATGGCATCTTCCAGCTCCTCTCTTGCAGGCTCCATGCATGGTGAATGAAATCCTCCGCTGACGGAGAGCGGCACAATTCTCTTTGCCCCCCGCTGTTTCAGCTCCTCTGATGCCAGTCTTATGCCCTCAACGGTGCCGGAGATGACTATCTGTCCCGGGCTGTTGTAGTTTGCCGGCACCACCGTCTCCTTCAACGAAGCGCATACCTCCTCAACCAGCTCATCAGGCATGCCGAGCACGGCGGCCATGGTTGAAGGGTTGATGCCGCATGCTCTCTGCATGGCCGCCGCCCTGCCGGCGACGAGCGTCAGGCCGTCGTCAAACGAGAGGGCGCCGGCAGCCACTAAAGCGGAGAACTCTCCAAGCGAGTGGCCGGCAACCATGGCAGGAGCAAAATCACTGCCCGCGACAGCCGTGAGCACCACCGAGTGCAGGAAGATAGCCGGCTGGGTCACCCTCGTCTGACGCAGCTCCTCATCAGTGCCGGAAAACATGATGTCAGTTATACGGAAGCCAAGCAATCCGTTGGCCCTTTCAAATATCTCACGCGCTGCCGGGAATTTCTCATAAAGATCTTTTCCCATACCGGGGTATTGCGCTCCCTGTCCCGGGAATACATATGCCTTCATAAACCTTGTAAAAAAGGATAAGTGTGTTACTATTAGTGCAGCCTGGTACCTATCAGATGTATGAACTCCTCACGGGTGTTGAGGTTCGAGAGGAAACATCCGGTGAAGGCTGAGGTGGTGGTGACCGAGTTCTGCTTCTGCACACCTCGTATCTGCATGCACATGTGCTGCGCCTCAATGACCACCGCCACACCAAGCGGCTTAAGGTTATCCTGGATGCAGTTGCGTATCTGTGTCGTAAGCCTCTCCTGCACCTGCAGCCTGGCGGCGTAGGTCTCAACCACACGCGCTATCTTGCTCAGCCCTGTTATGCGCCCGTCAGGAATATAGGCCACGTGCGCCTTCCCGTGGAAGGGCAGCATGTGATGCTCACACATAGAGTAGATATCTATGTCTTTGACAAGAACCATCTGCCTGTACTCCTCCGTGAAGATGGCGCTCCGAAGAATCTCCTCGGGATCTGACTGGTAGCCCCTCGTCAGGAAACTTAGCGCCTTGGCAACCCTCTCGGGCGTCTTGAGCAACCCCTCCCTGTCAGGATCCTCTCCCAGGAGCTTCAGAATATTGTAGTAATATCCGGAGATCTCTTTAATGACCTCAGGGTTCCATTTCTCGATCTTGTTGTATCCGTCTGACAGCCTTCCGCTACCATCATTAAGCTTTTCCATATTATCCGTAGTATTCAACGTAATTGTTTTCCGTCTCCTCAATCCTGACACAATGCAGTATGGCCCCCTCGGCCGCCAGCGGCGCCTCAAGCTCCTTCCAGATGGCTATCGCCAGGTTCTCCGTGGTGGCTACCCTGCCCGACATGAAGTCAGTCTCCAGGTTCATGTTTTTATGGTCAAGCTTGACCACAACCCTTTCGTTCATGATCTCCTTCAGCCGTGTGGCATTCATGAAGAACCCCGTCAGCGGATCCATTTCGCCCTTCACCGTCACCTTGAGTTCGTAGTTGTGACCGTGCCACATCGGGTTAGAGCACTTACCGTAAATCCTCAGGTTCTCCTCATCACTGAGTCCGGGGCGGAACATCCTGTGTGCTGAACTGAACCGCTCTCTTCTTGTCAGGTAAATCATACTGCTAAATTAATTAGATGACCGGAATGAGCACTATATTACTCAAAAAATATATATTTATCAGTCTAATATCTGACTTGACTGATGGATTTCAATTCCGGGGATATTCTCATTGCCGTGGCACATCCAACCGAGGAGGAGGCTGTGCGGTGCTCCATTGTTGCCTCGCGGTGCAATTGTGAGATCATTGTCACCGGGGTTGGCGGTGCCGCCATGTCATGGGCTCTTCAGAAGAGGTTTTCATCAGGGCCTCTGCCGGCACTGGTGATAGGGGCCGGTATTGCAGGCAGTTATGTTTCTTCTCTTGCTCCGGGTGATGTGGTGCTGACACAGTCCGACTGCTTTGCCGATATGGGTGTTGATGACAACGGCGATTTCCGGTCACTCTTCGGGGCGAATCTTGCTGACCCCGACAGCCCGCCCTTCCGCGGGGGAAGGATTCACTGCAGCGGCAGATGGTTTGACCTGGTGGCCGCTGCATTGCCCGCTGTCACCGGCGCCACGGTCAACATGTCTTCCGGATCGCAGGCGGTCATTGACCGTATACGCAGGGCATGGGACCCTGACATTGAGACCATGGAGGGGGCCTGGCTGGCTTATGCATGCGAAATATCACAGATACCATGGCTTTCAGTGCGGGCGGTCTCAAACATGGTTGAACCGCGCAACCTGAAGAACTGGGACATACCCCTGGCTCTCCGCCGGCTCAGGGATGAGATGACACGGGTAACAGGTTTACTTACGGCACTGTGACCCGCACAATTGAATTGACCAGTATGAGATGACACGGCTGACTCACTTAATCACTACTCTATGAAACTTAAACTTGGTTTTTCGCCATGTCCCAATGACACCTTCATCTTCGAGGCAATGGTGCATGGCAGGATAGATACCGAGGGGCTGGAGTTTGACTGGTTCCTTGCCGATGTTGAGGAGCTCAACCGCAGGGCCATTGAGGGCAGCGTTGATATCACCAAAATGAGCTACCACGCCTATGCCCGTGCTGCGGCAGGATATCTCATCCTCGACGCCGGCAGTGCCCTGGGTCGCAGCAACGGCCCGCTGGTGATAAGCAAACACAAGATGTACCATGATGAGCTGGATAACGCATCGATAGCCATCCCCGGGAAATATACCACCGCCAACCTCCTTTTCAGTATCTTCTGGCCGGCAGCGACAAACAAGCGCGAATACCTATTCTCTGACATACCCGAGGCTGTGCTCTCAGGAGAGGTTGACGCAGGCCTCATCATCCATGAGACCCGCTTCACATACCAGGCAATGGGACTAAAAAAAGTGGCTGACACCGGCGAGAGGTGGGAGGAGCTCACCGGACTACCTGTGCCCCTCGGGGGAATAGTGGTCAGCCGCAGCGTGGATGAGGTCACGGCTGCCAAAGTTAACAGGGCCATAAGACGAAGCATCGAATATGCCCGTGCCAACCCCGCCGGGTCGGTCAGCTTCATCAGGAAACACGCCAGGGAGACAGACGCAGTGGTAACCAAAGAACATATAAAACTTTTCGTCAACAGCTTCAGCCTCTCTCTGGGAGAGGAGGGAAGGGCGGCTATTGAACGGCTCTATGCTGTGGCTGTGGAGAAAGGAGTGATTGAACCCCTTCCCGACAGGATATTTCTGCTCTGATTGTTTCAGAGGTCGTCTCATTTTAGTATCTTTACTGTTAATCTAAATAATATCACCAGATCATGAAATTCGAACTAACCCCCCTGAAGTACGGTGCTGATGACCTCGCACCCATGCTGAGCGCCGAGACCCTGGAGTTTCATCACGGCAAGCATCATCTCGCCTATGTCAACAACCTCAACAACCTCCTCCCGGGATCACCCTTTGAGGATGCCTCTCTTGAGACCATGATCAGGAAAGCTGAGGGCGGAATATTCAATAACGCCGCCCAGGTATGGAACCATACATTTTATTTTGCAACCTTCTCGCCATCCGGGAAAAGAGTGCCCTCGGGAACTGTGGCCAAAGCCATTGATGCCGAATACGGCTCGTTTGATGCCTTTAAGGAGGCATTCACCAAGGCTGCCTCCACACTCTTCGGGTCAGGCTGGGCATGGCTCTGCATGAAACCCGACGGGAGACTAACCATCACACAGGAGCAGAATGCCGGCAATCCTCTGCGCGCGGGGCTGGTGCCGGTCATGACCTGCGATGTGTGGGAGCATGCATATTATATTGATTACAGAAACAAGCGCCCTGACTATATCAAGAATTTCTGGGAGCTGCTCGACTGGAAAGTCATTGGCGAACGTTATGACGAGGCGCTAAAAAAATAGATATCTGTTTTTTCTCTATCTTTGGCCAAACTTTTTAAGATGAACATCCGACAGCTAATAGAGAAAAACAGAACATACCGCCGGTTTGACGAAAAACATGAGATAACCAAAGAGACCCTTGTCTCGCTTGTTGATCTGGCGCGTCTCTCAGCCTCAGGCGCCAATCGCCAGCCCCTGAAGTATATACTGGTTACCGAGCCAGATATGCGTGCTGCCGTCTACCCCTGCCTAGCATGGGCAGGATACCTTACCACATGGGAGGGGCCGGACCCCGGCGAGAGGCCCACGGCATATATTGTCATCCTGGGCGACAAGGAGATATCTGATTCATTTGGTGTTGATCATGGCATTGCAGCCCAAAGCATTATGCTGGGTGCTACTGAAGCCGGCCTCGGTGGATGTATCATCGCCTCTGTGAAAAAGGAGAAGCTGAGGGTGCTGCTTGATATCCCGAAGGATCTGGAGGTACTTCTTGTACTTGCACTCGGAAAACCGACGGAGAAGGTGGTCCTCGAGACCCTTGTCAATAACAATGTGAAATACTGGAGAGATGAAGAGCGTGTTCATCACGTTCCTAAGAGGACACTTGACGAGATTATCCTTCGCAGGTAAGGCAGCGAGCCTACCCGCAATAATTTTTCTTCTTGCATTCCGTCCGCAATGTACGGCGGCCCAGCAGGCCGGACCGATACTTTTTCATGGTGTAATACTCGATGCCGAAACACGCCAGCC
>DCSU01000143.1:47881-48234 GCA_002325785.1 Bacteroidales bacterium UBA1458
GACAGCCTCCGCGCCAGGGAATACGTTGCAGGTATCTATCTTACCAGTGATACCCTGATGATGGCGGACGTAGTGGTCATACCACGGATTGGTAATATCAGGGCAGCCATCATGTCTGAACCGTCGGCAATGAACCAGGAGCTGATCAATGCAACCAATAACCTCAGGCTTTCTGCTTACCAGGGACTGACGGGCGCCAGCAAGCTCGGCGATCCGGCCACCAATTATGAACTGCTGAGACAGAAACAGCGTTCTGAAGCCTATGAGAAGGGACAGATACCGTCAGATCAGATGCTGGCTCTCAGTCCGCTTACACTTATTCCCCTGATCTATTTGCTTGCTGTCGGCCCGCC
>DCSU01000143.1:48267-53904 GCA_002325785.1 Bacteroidales bacterium UBA1458
CGATTTTCGATTTTCGATTGTCGATTTTCGATTGTCGATTTAATCGAAATCCTTTAATCGCAAATCGCAAATCGCAAATCGCAAATTGCAAATCGCAAATTGCAAATTTTTACCCTTTATAGAATATTGCTTTGATGATATGTTCCGCCATCTTCGGATTCTCCTTTAGCCTGCGGGTTGAATAACCAAACCACTTCTCACCGAAAGGAACATAAACCCTCATAACGTGCCCGGCATCAACGATGCTCTGCCGCAGCTTCGGGGTGACGCCGTATAGCATCTGGAACTCGTACATGTTCTTCGGGACGTTGTATTTACTGATGAGCTCATAAGCCCCTTCAATCAGTGGCTTGTCGTGCGTGGCGATGCCTGCGTATATCTTATTCCTGAACATGAACTCCAGGTCCTCGAGATAATGTTTGTTGATCTCCTCATACTTCTTGTAGGCAATCTCGGCTGGTTCAACATAGATCCCCTTGCATAGCCTGTAGTTGGTAGGGATCTCCGGAGTGTTCATATCCAGCATGCTCTCCAGGTCGTTGTAGGTCCTCTTCATGTAAGCCTGCAGAACCAATCCCACGTTCTTCGGGAACTCGGCATGGAGACGCCTGTAGAGAGCTATCTCCATGTCGGTGCATGGCGAATCCTCCATGTCTATCCTGCAGAAGTTGTTGTGTGAGGCGGCTTCGGCCACTATCTCACGCATGAGCCTGTAGCATATCTCCTTGTCTATCAGAAGTCCAAAGCTGGTAGGCTTGAGCGAGTAGTTTCCGTTGATGCCCTGCTTCTCGGTCTCGGCGATCAGGTCAAGATACTCCTGCTTGTTCGCCTCGGCTTCATCGAGCGACTTGATGAACTCACCAAGCACATCGAGGGTCACCCTCATGCCCTGTGAGTTGAGATCCTTTGAAACCCGCATGGCATCTGCCATCGTTACACCTGAGATATATGCACGCGAGAAGATCCAAACGAATTTCTTCGGAAAATAAGGAAGAATTGAGGCAATGAACTTATTGAACATGATCTGGTTTATTTGACTTTTACAGTTTTCAAAGGTATTACCGAATAATATTGAAACTAATGACGTTTATCATTAGTTAAGGATGCTTAACTTAATTCTCGGTTATTTTAAAGAAAAACCTCAAACGGTGCAACCATTTGACAATGTCTCAGGTCTTGTTACTGTGCTCAGCTTATGATGAGTGAACAACATATCATTGACGGCTGTATCAGGCACAACAGGAAAGCACAGGAGATGCTCTGGAAACAGCATTCAGGATACCTGCTGGGCGTGTGCATGAGATATGCCACTGACAGGCCTGAAGCTGAAGATATGTTGCAGGAGGCTTTCATGAGGATATTTTTTAACCTCGGAGAGTATTCGGGCACGGGTTCTTTCAGGGGCTGGCTGAGGAGGGTGACGGTGAATACGGCCATCACCTGGTATCATAAGAATCTGCGCCACAAGCATCACGCCGGCATAGATGATTATGTCAGTGCTGAGACAGGGACAGCGGGTTTCGAGGAGGATTTTTATACCGCCGAGGATCTCTACAGGGTGCTTGCCGAACTCTCTCCTGGTTACCGGATGGTCTTTAACCTTTATACTATTGAGGGTTACAAGCACCAGGAGATAGCTGAGATGCTCGGAATAGATGTAAACACTTCAAAATCGCAGTACAGCAGAGCCAGGGCAATACTCAGAAAGAAACTTGAGGAGCTGGCGCACATGAAAGGAAAATATACCTGAAAAGGTGATGAGAGACGAAGAGAGAGATAACGGTCTTGAGAGTCTCTTCCGCAATAAGCTGGAGGAGAACGAGATGGTTGCCGGTAGCGACCTTACAGGCCGTTTTATGGAACGTCTCGGACGCAGGGAGTTCTTCAGATTCAATCCCTCCCGCTTTAACATATGGTACATAACCGCTGCCGCTGCCGGTCTCATGGTTGCAGGACTCCTTCTTCTCAGCCCCTCCCGGGGCGAAGCTGAGCCGGTAACACCCCTGCAGGACACCTCGCAGGTCAGCGTTCCCGGGGAGGAGGTTGTCACTGAAGCTCCGGCATTACAGGCTATTGCAACAGACCCTGTTACTCTGCAGGAATACCCTGCCGCATCTGAGGCAGGCGAGGCTGGGAGCGTGAAGGGACAAGCCATTGTAAGGCATGATCCGATAGCCACGGATGCCAAAGCACAGGGGGAAACCATAGCCCTGAACAGGGGAGGAACAGCAAAACTGGCAGTGACTCCACTTCTCTTTAATACTTCCATTGAGCCATCGGTCACCTCCGGATGCGTTCCTCTCCATGTGAGGTTCGGCTGCAATGCCGGTGACGGTTACAGTGCCTCCTGGAGCCTGGGCGACGGAGGCATATCGTCTGAGATAAGTCATGACTATATATATGATATCCCCGGAATATACCGTGTCACACTTACTCTCACCGATGAGAGGCGCAGGGTAAGCACTGCAACGGAAATAATAGAAGTATGGGATAATCCCAGGGCTGACTTCGAGGTACGGCAGAATGACCAACCGGGTGAAAATGACAAAGTCCTCTTCGTGAATCTCTCAACCGGGGCGGTGAATTACCTGTGGGACTTCGGCGACGGGACCTTCTCCACGCTGGCAGACCCGTCGTACAGGTACGAACGGATGGGCAGGTATGACGTCAGCCTGGTGGCATACTCCGTCAACGGATGTGCTGACTCCGTCACCGTCAATGACCTGTTCACCGACAAGGGAATGTATCTCCGGTTTCCTAATGCCTTTGTACCCAACAGGGGAGGGCCGACAGGAGGATATTACAACCAGCAGACAGACGAAGAAAACCAGGTTTTTCACCCGGTGGCTTCAGGAGTAGATTCGTATAATCTAAAAATATACAGCAAGTCCGGTCTTCTTGTCTTCGAAAGTGATGAAATAGCTATGGGTTGGGACGGTTATAACAAAGGCCGGCTCTGCAGCCCGGGCGTCTATGTATGGAAGGTGAGAGGCTCTTATCGCAACGGTCAATCAATAATTATGGCAGGCGATGTAACTCTTATAAACTACTGAAATTTATCATATTAAACCTCTCTGTTGATATCTTCCCGGCCTGCCGTGCCGAATGTTGATATTATTGGATGCAACCTTCCTGGCGTTTAGCCGTATAATTAGCTACTTTCGTATAACTAAAAGGATCCGGATTGCCCTCAAGTACTAAATATCTGATTGGCCTGCTTCTCACAATCTCGGTTTTCACTCAGGGTCAGGACCCTCAGTTTTCCCAGTTCTATGCTAACCAGCTTTACCTGGCGCCCTCCTTTGCAGGTGCCACCGAAGACTACCGCGTGGCTCTCAACTGGCGAAACCAGTGGCCTTCGATTCCTGGTGTCTTCCATACCTACAGTTTCTCATTTGACAAGGCAGTACCCAATTTCAACTCCGGCATCGGCATCCTCGCCACCCATGACGTGGCAGGCTCAGGCGATCTCAGCACCACGAACTTAGGACTGCTCTACTCTTATGACATCCAGTTGAACGATGAATGGCATATAAGGCCGGGTGTGAACTTCAAATTCGTCTACCTCGGCCTCGACCTGATGAAACTGACATGGAACAGCCAGATAACCACAGGAGGAACCCTGCCGCCGATCACTCCGCCTCCTTTCGATAACGTGGCTGACATAGACTTCGCAGTATCCGGACTTGCATATAACGATAAGATATGGGGAGGATTCACCGTAGACCACCTGCTCAGGCCCCGCACCTCGTTCTGGGGCAATAACAGCTCCGTTCCTATCAAGGTCGATTTCTTCGGCGGGTTCCAGCTCATCAGTCGCGGCAGACTCAGGAAGAAACTCACAGAGGTGATGTCGATCGCTGCCAACGTAACGTTTCAGGGCGACTTCTACCAGTCAGACATAGGCCTCTATTACTTCAAGCACCCGCTGGTCTTCGGTGTTTGGTACCGTGGTATCCCCTTCGCCACAGCGAAGGATGTCTCCTCACAGGCAGGAGATGCGATAATAGGAATGATAGGCATTAAGACCGACGATCTAAATATCGGGCTGAGCTATGATTTCACCGTCTCCAACCTGATAACCTCCACCGGTGGCGCCTACGAAATATCACTCATCTACTCGTTCACCTCAGAACAGGTTAAGCGCGGCCAGAAGATCCACGCCATCCCCTGTCCCGAGTTCTGACAATCGCCATACCTTTCCATTACCCCCCGTTTCATTCTGCTTTTTGATATTTAAAATTTGTGTATGTTTGTGCAACAATTTGTTGAACCATAACCTAATTTCCAAGATGAATAGAATATCTGTTTTAAAGAACACCCTGATAATTTCAGCGCTGGTCGTTGGAGGAATGCTTGTCACCGGCGGATGCAACAAGACCGGGACAGTAGCTGCTGACGGCAAATCAGCAGAGGCCAGGGGAGGCATCGTTTTCGTTGAGCTTGACTCAGTCATCGCCAACTTTGACATGGCAAAAGACAAGTCGACAGAGCTTGAGGAGAAGACCAGGAACTCAGAAGCCGAGCTAACCGCCAAGTCGCAGTCCTTTGACCGGGACGTCAGGGATTACCAGAACAAAGCCCAGAAGGGACTTATTACAAGAGCCACCGCTGCCGAGATGGAGCAGACACTTGCCCAGCAGCAGCAGACTCTTCTCGCTCTGCGTGACCAGATGGCTTATAACCTCAATGAAGAGGGTGTGGTAGCCCAGAGGCAGGTACTTGAGTATATCAATATGTACCTGGCTGAATTCAATGCTGAGCATGGTTATCAGTATATCCTTGCCAGGCAGTTCCCCGGCCCTATTTTGTTCAGCGATTCAACGCTGGATATTTCTGCAGCGGTGATTGCCGGACTAAATGAGAAATACAACGCAGAAAAAAGCACGAAATAACTTCAGTTTCCTGAAGGCTTCGGAGCCCGCTTCACGGCGGGCTTCGTTGTTTTTGACACCTTGCGGTCACGCCTGATCTTGCGTTCCTCTTCCGGGGTGACGATGATGAACAGGTCTTCGTCGGGCCTCTTCATGCGGTACTGTTCACGGGCGTACTTCTCAAGGTTCTCGTTGCTGGTCCTGAGCTCGTTCAGCTTTCTGCGGTCCTCCTCAATGCGTGTCATGTAGTACTCTTTCTCACGTTCCAGCCTGTTGCGCGTCTTCACCTCGCGCGCACGCGAGATCAGGTTGTTGGGGTCAAGAAGTATGATCCACACAAGGAAGATGAGTATGGTAAGAACATACCTGTTCTTCATCCATGCGGGCATCCTGTCGCGCAGGGCTGCCAGTGTGAACCGATTCCAGAAATCTGCCTTCAAAATGTTACCGGGTCAAATGTTATCATTGTTCTCATCCACCGCTCATAAGATAGATCACCTGCACGGTGTCACCGTCATTTATCACCTCTTCACGGTAACTGTCACGGTCAATGATACGACCGTTGATCTTGACAATCCTGAGCTTGAAGGTATATTTCTTCAGGTAAAGCAACTTCTCCACCGTGACGCTCTCCCCGTCAATGGTTAATAGTTCATTGTTGAGAGTGATGTTCATTTTGTGGGTGGCGTTGCCTGATTCCTGTGGGGCAAATATAGTTGAAAGTCTGGAAAGTCTGAAGGATTTGCGATTTGCGATTAAGAGT
>DCSU01000021.1:0-165 GCA_002325785.1 Bacteroidales bacterium UBA1458
TAATGAGTTTAATGGCCGGTTGTATATTAGGGACATCAATTATTACACACCTTTTGACTATGATACTGTCCGGGTAATCGGCAGACTCTACAACATATCGGCAGAGTATATGAAATTTCTTGAAAGTCTGGACGACTATCAGTATACATGGGGTGATCCGTTCTT
>DCSU01000021.1:230-2644 GCA_002325785.1 Bacteroidales bacterium UBA1458
CATAATTCTATTTTACCTGCTGGGTTTGGTGGGCATCTCGCTATATTCTCAGGAAAGATTTTCGGTTAACCTCTATGCCGGGAAGAGTGATGTGCGCCTACAACCTGAAGACAATGTTTTGATAAACTACTACACACCATTCAATTCGTTCAAGGCCGGGTTGATCTATGATCTGACCAGCAGTGATTCAGGCCTGTTCTATGGTTCTGGCGGAATTCTCTTCAATGCTAACGGGCTGCGATTCAATATGCCTGACGGTCAAGTCTGGCCGGGAACCGGTAAGTCTTACAGGACGGAGAGATACTATTACATTGATGTCCCAGTTTATCTGAATTATAAATTTGAAGAGTGGCTGATATTCAAAGCAGGCATAAAAGGGTGGCTTAACGTTGGTACCCAAAACCTCCTGAGTGGGATGCAAGCAAAGACATTTACATTTGGCTTGTCAGGGGGAGCCACCCTTAAAATAAATAGATTTGCACTCATCGGAGAATATTCCTACGATCTTACTGACGCCTTGAAACTTTCATCGTGGTCCTGGAAATATTCTGTGTTTCATATTGGTATTGGTTATTATTTTAGTCTATAGGGCTTTTTAATACTTAGGTTTACGGTGGCATGAGAGGTCGGAGGNNAATCTGAAATCGAAAATTCTCCTACTGCCTATTGCCTATTGCCTTAAAAAAAAGGAGGCTCGCTGTGCGGCCTCCTTTTTTTTATGCATAATATACGAGATTATTTCTTACTTGCCCTGATGGCTGCCTGTGCTGCAGAGAGCCTGGCAATAGGAACCCTGAAGGGAGAGCAGCTGACATAGGTCAGTCCGTTCCTGAAACAGAACTCCACTGATGCCGGGTCTCCACCCTGTTCACCACAGATACCTATCTTGAGGTTGGGGCGTGTAGCACGTCCTTTCTCACAAGCCATGGTGATGAGCTGGCCNNACACCGTCCTGGTCAATAGTCTGGAACGGGTCAGCAGCAAGTAACTTCTTGTCGAGGTAGTCATTCATGAAACCACCGATATCATCGCGGCTGAAGCCAAAGGTCATCTGTGTGAGGTCATTGGTGCCGAACGAGAAGAACTCGGCCGTCTTTGCCATACGGTCAGCAAGCAGTGTTGCGCGCGGTATCTCAATCATAGTACCGTACTTACAGCCTATCGCGCTGAGACCGAACTTTTTGCATACATCCTCATAGACCTTGTCATAGATCTTTTTGGTGATATCAAGTTCAGAGACATCGCAGGTCACCGGGACCATCAGTTCGGGAAGCGGATTCTTGCCTTCCTTAAGCAGTTCAGCAGCAGCTTCGAACATAGCCCTGATCTGCATCTCGGACACTTCCGGATAGGTTACTCCGAGGCGTACACCGCGGTGTCCCATCATCGGGTTCGATTCATGCAGAGCCTCACCGCGTTTGGCGATAGCTTCAACAGATATACCGAGAGCCTTGGCCAGTTCAGCCTGTTTCTCTGCGCCCTGCGGCACGAACTCATGCAGCGGCGGGTCGAGCAGACGGAAGGTTACGGGTAGTCCGTCCATAGCCTCCAGCGTGGCTTTCATATCCTTCTTCACGAAGGGGAACAGATCATTGAGGGCACTGACGCGTTCAGCTGCCGTGTTGCTGAGGATCATTTTACGGAGGATGAACAGAGGCTCTTCGGCGCCTTTGCCGTAGAACATATGCTCTGTACGGAAGAGACCAATACCTTCTGCACCGAACTCGCGGGCAATTTTTGCATCAGCAGGGGTGTCGCAGTTGGTTCGGACGCCCATGGTGCGGTTCTTGTCTACCAGCTTCATGAAGGTCTGGAACCTGGGGTTCTCAGTCGCATCCATAAGTGCTAAAGCACCATTGTATACATGGCCCCTGGTACCATTGAGGGTGATGACATCACCTTCCTTCAGGACGATATCAGATCCGGCAAGCTTTACTTTCTTTGTAGCCACGTCAACGTGCATTCCGCCTGCACCGACGATACAGCACTTACCCCAGCCGCGTGCCACGAGGGCAGCGTGCGAGGTCATGCCTCCGCGTGCGGTCAGAATACCTTCGGCTGCGCGCATGCCTTCAACGTCTTCGGGGTTGGTCTCCTCACGAACGAGGATAACCTTCTCACCCTTGCGGTTCCATGCAACTGCGTCTTCAGCTGTGAAGACGATCTTTCCAACAGCGGCACCCGGACCTGCGGGCAGACCCTTCACCAGCGGGGTTACTTTCTTCTCTGCAGCAGGGTCACATATCGGGTGGAGAAGCTCATCAAGCTGTGCAGGATCAACACGCATGACAGCTGTCCTCTCGTCGATGAGACCTTCCTGAAGCATATCCATAGCCATGTTCAGGGCTGCGGTACCGGTACGTTTTCCGGCGCGGCACTGAAGCATGAACAGTTTGCCTTCCTGGATGGTGAAC
>DCSU01000125.1 GCA_002325785.1 Bacteroidales bacterium UBA1458
GCAGTAGGCAATAGGCAATAGTGGGGTGATCAGCTATACCCTTTTGACCATAGGCCAATAATTATTTTGGAACCGTAAAACTCCCGACAAATCCTTTGTCCTGATCAGCTCCAGACTTGATTTGAGGTAGGAAGTATATTTACTCTCCATGTTGAGTAAAATTACTCATTGTATTGAGTAAATTGATCAGGCAGTAGGCAACAGGCAATAAGCAATAGTGTCAAAAAGCTCACAGCATGGATGTCTCAGAGATAGTAATTTCGGATTCACTACTGCCTGCTGCCTACTGNNTGGTCGGGATTGAGCCTCCTCCTGAGTCGGAGCCTCAAACTGCTGATTTTCACTACTGCCTATTGCCTGTATCCTGCTGCCTAATTTTAATTAACTTTGCAGGCTGAAAAAAACAGGATTTTATGTCGAAGAGATTTCCCGAGTATAAAGGCCTTGACCTCCCGAGGATAAACACCGAGGTGCTGAAGATGTGGGATGATAACAACACCTTCCACCGGTCGCTACGCAGCCGCGACGGCAAGGGCGAATTCATCTTCTTCGAAGGACCTCCCTCCGCCAACGGCATGCCCGGCATACACCACGTCATGTCGCGCGCCATTAAGGACGCCATCTGCCGCTACAAGACGCTGCAGGGCTACGAGGTCAAACGCAAGGCCGGCTGGGACACACACGGACTGCCCGTGGAGCTGGGCGTTGAGAAATCACTGGGAATCACCAAGGAGGACATAGGCACCAGGATCTCCGTCGACGAATACAACGCCGCCTGCCGCAAGGATGTGATGAAGTATACCGATGTCTGGGAGGATCTGACCCGCCACATGGGATACTGGATCGATATGGACAACCCGTACATCACCTATGACAACAGGTACATCGAGACCCTCTGGTGGCTGCTCAGGGAGCTCTACAAAAAGGGCCTCCTCTACGAGGGCTACACCATCCAGCCCTTCTCTCCCGCCGCCGGCACCGGCCTCAGCTCGCATGAGCTCAACATGCCGGGCTGCTACCGCGATGTGAAGGACACCACCTGCATAGCGCTCTTCAACGTTATACGAAACGTTAA
Organism: Bacteroidales bacterium UBA1458; assembly: GCA_002325785.1. Taxonomy (GTDB): domain Bacteria; phylum Bacteroidota; class Bacteroidia; order Bacteroidales; family VadinHA17; genus SR-FBR-E99. The sequence goes on from DCSU01000125.1 coordinate 1,076, forward strand.
GTCGAAATTCCTCTTCAGCGGCATCGACACCGAAGAGGTGAAGATCATGGCATGGACCACCACACCGTGGACACTGCCGTCGAACACCGCATTGGCCGTGGGCCCGGAGATCAAATATGCCAGGGTCACCACAATCAATCCCTACACTACCGAACCTGTCACCGTTATTTTAGCCGAAGATCTTATCCCGGTGATCTTCGCCCCGGATAAGAAACTGGAATACACCGTCAACGGAACCTGGAAGGGATCCGAGCTGAAAGGAATTGACTACGAGCAGCTTATCGACTGGGTCAATCCAGGCGAGGGTGCCTTCCGCGTCATCACGGGCGATTTTGTCACCACCGTTGACGGGACAGGCATAGTGCACATCGCTCCCACCTTCGGAGCGGACGACTACCGTGCCGGGCGCGAGCACGGCATCCCGCCACTGATGGTGCTGATGTCCGACGGCTTCCAGGGCCCGCTCGTCGACCGCCGCGGACGGATGGTCCCGCTGGGCGATCTTGACCAGGCATTCATTGCCACCCACGTCAACACCGACACCTACGGTCCGTTCGCCGGACGATATGTCAAGAACGAATATGACGACTCCCTCACGGAGTCTGACCCCACCCTCGATGTAGATATCGCGGTGATGCTGAAGCAGCAGGGCAAGGCGTTCCGTATAGAGAAGCAGATCCATAACTACCCGCACTGCTGGCGCACCGACAAGCCCGTGCTCTATTATCCCCTCGACTCATGGTTCATACGCACCACCGCGCTGCGCGACCGTATGATTGAGCTCAACAACACCATCAACTGGAAGCCCGAGAGCACCGGCACCGGCCGCTTCGGCAAGTGGCTCGAGAACCTGGTCGACTGGAACCTGTCGCGCTCACGCTACTGGGGTACGCCACTGCCTATCTGGATGACCGAAGACCGCCAGGAGGAGATATGCATCGGATCGGTGGCCGAGCTGAAGATTGAGATAGCCCGCAGCATCGATGCCGGTTACATGACCCGTAACCCGCTCGAGAACTTCGTCGAGGGCGACAACAGCGCTGAAAACTATTCGCTGCTCGACCTTCACCGTCCGTACGTTGACGATATTATCCTTGTCAGCAAGACCGGCAGGCCGATGAAGCGCGAGACCGACCTGATAGACGTCTGGTTCGACTCCGGTGCCATGCCCTATGCGCAGGCACACTATCCCTTCGAAAACAAGGAGAACTTTTCTGGAAAATTCCCGGCCGACTTCATCGCCGAGGGAGTTGACCAGACACGCGGATGGTTCTTTACCCTCCACGCCATCGCCACCATGATATCCGATTCGGTATCGTATAAGAATATTATATCCAACGGACTGGTGCTCGACAAGAGCGGCAACAAGATGTCGAAGCGCCTGGGTAACGCTGTTGACCCGTTCAGCACCATCGACCAGCACGGCTCAGATGCGGTGAGGTGGTATATGCTCACCAACGCCCAGCCGTGGGATAACCTTCGCTTCGATATATCCGGGGTGGAGGAGGTGAAGCGCAAGTTCTTCGGGACGCTCTACAACACCTATTCCTTCTTCGCCCTCTACGCCAATGTTGACGGATTCACGGGAAGCGAGCCGCAGGTGCCAATGGAACGGCGGCCCGAGATAGACCGTTGGATTATCTCGCTGCTCAACACGCTGATAAAGGAGGTGACCGAGAGGTATGACGATTATGATCTTACGCCGGCAGGCAGGGCTATTTCGGACTTCGTGACGGAGAACCTGTCGAACTGGTATGTCCGCCTCAACCGCAAGAGGTACTGGGGCGGCGGGCTTGATGAGGATAAGCTCTCTGCATACCAGACGCTCTACACCTGTCTTGAGACTGTATCTATCCTGGCATCGCCCATAATACCATTCTTCACTGACCGAATCTTTACAGATCTCAACTCGGTAAGCGGGAAGTCCGGAGAGGATTCTGTTCACCTTGTCGCCTTCCCTTCATATGATAAGAAGCTGATAGACAAGGTTCTCGAGGAGAGGATGGAGATAGCCCAGAAGATGTCGTCGATGATCCTCGCCCTGCGCCGCCGGGTGAACATACGGGTGCGTCAGCCACTGGCGAAGATTATGGTGCCTGTCTCTGACAAGCACTTCCGCCAGAGCTTCGAGGCGGTGAAGTCGCTGATACTCGCCGAGGTCAACGTAAGGGAGGTTGAATATGTTGATGACACCTCCGAAATGCTTATACGCAAGGTCAAACCCAACTTCAAGCTGTTGGGACCGCGTTTCGGTAAGAATATGAAGGAGGCGGGAGCGGCAATACTGGCGCTGACCCAGGCCGAGATTGCCGGGTTTGAGAATAGCGGGAGCCATGACCTGCTGCTCGACGGCAAGACTTATACAATCACATCCGCAGAAGTGGAGGTCATCTCCGAGGACATCCCCGGATGGCTTGTTGCCAACGAGGGCAGGCTGACGGTGGCGCTTGACATCACGGTGACCGAGGAGCTGCTGCATGAGGGGATAGCCCGCGAGTTCGTGAACCGCATACAGAACATCCGCAAGGAGAGCGGGTTCGAGGTGACCGACAAGATCAGGGTTGTGATAGAGGATATACCGTTTGTTTCGGCTGCCGTGAAGAAGCATTCAGAGTACATTGCATCGCAGACACTGGCGCTGGAGGTCACTCTCGCACCGGCCTCCGACATCACCGGCCCCTCCTCCCGCGAGACAGACATTGAGGAACAGGTGGTAAGGGTGCTCGTGGAAAAGGTTAAAGGTTAAAGGTTAAAGGTTAAAAGGGTCTATCAGGCAATAGNNGCAGTAGGCAATAGGCAATAGTGGATTTGAACACAAAATAAATTATTGACGATATGTTTTCAGGGATAGTAGAGGAAGCCGCGCCGGTAGTGCGGATAGAACAGGACAGGGACAACATACATATAACAATGCGGTGCTCCTTCACACATGAGTTGAAGATAGACCAGAGTGTATCGCACAACGGCGTCTGCCTCACTGTGGTGAGGAAGGAGGACGACACCTACACAGTCACCGCCATCAGGGAGACTCTGGATAAGACCAACCTGGGGCTGCTCCGGCCGGGCGACAAGGTGAACCTGGAGCGGAGCACCCGTCTCGACGGCCGTCTCGACGGTCATATGGTGCAGGGGCATGTCGACCTCACCGCTACATGTACCTCAGTCAGAGAGGCTGAAGGGTCATGGTACTACACCTTTGAATACGATCCGAAGTCGCCCGAGCAGATCACCGTGGAGAAAGGATCTGTCAGTGTGAACGGTGTGAGCCTCACCGTTGTCAACTCAAAGGACAGGTCATTTGAGGTGGCCATCATTCCCTTCACCTGGGAGGTGACAAACTTCCACCAGATAAAGGCTGGCACCGTTGTCAACATTGAGTTTGACATCCTCGGTAAGTATATCGCCAAGATCGTCCACCAGATCATGGATAAGGACGAAAATAGACAAGGTTAAAGGTTAAGGGCTAAAGGTTAAAGTAGTGTTCAGGCAATGGGCAATAGTACACTTAATAGAAAAATAATAGTAGCCGTCACGGGGGCCAGTGGGGCGGTGTATGCGCTGAAGCTGCTGGAACGTCTGCGCTCGCTGCCGGAGCTGCCCGCGGAGGTTGCCGTCATCTTCACCGGCAACGCCGGGGAGATCATGCTCTACGAGACCGGTGCCGGGTTCACTCCAGCCGGAAACGAGAGACTCTGGGAAAACAACGATTTTAACGCACCCTTTGCATCGGGCTCCTCATCATATGACACCATGATCATCTGTCCTGCCTCAATGGGGATGGTAGGACGTATCGCCCACGGCGTCTCCGACGACCTCATCACCCGCGCCGCCGACGTGATGCTGAAAGAGCGCCGCCGCCTGATACTGGTTCCCCGCGAAACACCCTACAGCCTCATTCATATCACCAACATGAAGCTGCTTACCGAGGCCGGCGCCATCATCTGCCCGGCAACACCATCTTTCTACAGTCGACCGCAAACGATAGACGAGCTCGTCATGACAGTCATCGACAGGGTCCTGTCGCTGGCAGGATTCGCCATTGATACATTCAGGTGGAATGAGAATGGCGACATAAATGGATAAGATTTACAATTGGCACATTAACGCGGAGCAGTGAAGGTTCTGCAAAAGGATAGAGCAAATCATTGATACCTGCAGTCAGAGCAAAAGGGAATCCGTAAAAGGCAAAAGCTATTTATTAATACATCCCCGTGGAACAACAGGAACTTCACAAAAGAATAAAGTCGCTCTTCCGGCGCCATCACCTGATGACCATCGCCACCGTCAGCGAGCAGGGCCCGTGGTGCGCCTCCTGCTTCTTTGCCTGGGATGAAGCGAACAACACCCTGGTCTTCACTACCGATCCGGCCACAAGGCACGGGGCAGAGTTACGCAGCAACCCGTTCGTTGCAGGCACCATAGCCCTCGAGACAATGCGCGTGGGCCGCATCCGCGGTGCCCAGTTCACCGGCACCGTCAGCGAGCCGGCCGGCGAAGAGCTGAGTCGCGCCAGAAAGATCTACCTCCGCCAATTCCCCTATGCGGCGCTCATCGAACTTCATCTATGGGTTATTGACCTAAACTATATTAAACTGACAGACAACCGATTGGGGTTCGGAAAAAAGATTATCTGGCAAAAGAACGACTTTTCAATATAAAAAACCAAACAACCAGAGAGGGATCCTGTTTCCGTTCCCGTATTCTATCTCATCTGCTGCAACGAAACTGTTACTGATCCCTTTGATCTGGTCAAATTCCTTCGATTTACCGCCTGTTTCAAAGACAAATCGACCGTCGACCAAAAAATCACCCCTGTCAGCGTACTCAACTACATGATTTTCACTGAGCTGGTTAACAAAAAAGGTCTCCCGGAGGTTTCCGATGTTTACTCCGACAGGCGACAGTGCATACATAAGGTTGGTGTTCTCAAGATATATCTTGTCAGGCTTTTGTAACCTGGTTATCCCTTTTGCATTCCTGTACAGGTTCTTTTCCAGATGAGCCTCTTCCAGATACCCAAGGTAAGAAATGACCGTGTTACGGGT
>DCSU01000139.1 GCA_002325785.1 Bacteroidales bacterium UBA1458
AATAATATCCTCATCAGCCTCCCAACTTGAACCGGCGACAAACAGCCTCTCACTCCCCCTGAACTCCTCTATTTTCTGAAGATCCTTGGCAGCGGCGACTATCTGGCTCACCCTGTCAAAACGGGTATCGCCGGTGACACTGTACCTTTCAAAGCCGATTCCCTTAAGGAGACGGCCCGACTGCTCATCCTGGACAAATATGTGGGTAAAGACAGAGAACATCTCCCTGGCAAGCTGCCCGTACCATTTAAAGAAATACTGGGTGGGTCTGAAAATCCCTGATACCAGATAAGTCGGAATATTCCTCCTCTTCAGTTCACTCAGGTAGTTGTACCAGAACTCGTATTTCACAATCAGCACAAGGTCGGGTTCCGTTCTGTCAAGGAAATACCTGACATTGACCGGGATATCGGATGGGAGATACATTATCACGTCTGCTCCCTGATAGTCCTTCCTGACCTCATACCCTGAAGGGGAGAAGAAGGTGAGCACCACCTTCCAGTCGGGCTGCTCTCTCCTGATTTTCTCTATCACCGGCCTGCCCTGCTCGAATTCACCGAGTGATGCGCAATGCATCCAGACAACTCTCTTTCCATCCTTACTAAAGGTTTTCAGCCTCCTGCGCCAGCCCTGCCTGCCCCTGACCCACTTTCGCGCCTTACCGCCGAATAGCGATGCAGCACCAGCTACAAAGCTGTAAAAGACAATAATCGCGCTGTAAATGGTTTTCATTCTTACGTTTTGGCGCCCCAAAGGTAATAAACTCATAATTTTGTATGAATTAAATTTTTGTTACGATGGTACGCCTGATCGCCCTGTTCATATCAATTGTCCTGCAGATTGTTGCAGCCGGCATAGCCTTAAGATTCATGAAGATAACCAGGTACAGGCTCTCATGGATTCTCCTCTCGGCTTCCTTTGTGTTGATGGCCGTGCGCACTCTGATACAGCTTGTTGAGTACTTCCAGGGCAAGCCTTCGTTCACGCTGATGATGGCAGATGAATGGATGAATGTGCTGATCTCGGTTATGATAATCACAGGAGTGGTACTCATCCGGGAACTCTTTTACTCGCTCAAACGGGCCGAGACAGACAGGACCCGCTCAGAGAGGAGACTACTCAATGCCATCATCAATACCGAAGAGACAGAAAAAAAGAGGTTTGCAAAGGATCTGCATGACGGACTTGGTCCGCTGCTCTCGACGGTCAAGATGTCACTCTCTGCCCTCAACTCCAGGGTCACCGATCCTGTGGGTATGGAGATACTCAGTAACACCAGCCATGTTGTCAATGAGGCCCTCAACACAATAAAAGAGATATCAAACAATATGAGTCCTCATGTCCTCACCAACCTGGGCGTTGCCAGTGCCATCAGTACCTTCTCTGCCAAGGTGAACACCATGCGGGGTGTCAGCATCGAGTTCAGGACAAACATGGAGGGGGAAAGGTTCGATACCGACAAGGAGGTGGTGCTCTACCGGGCTGCCTGTGAGCTCATCAACAACGGCATGAAACACTCGGGTGCCTCAAAGATAGAGATGGACCTCCGCAGACACCAAAAAATAATTACCTTGCAGTATCTTGACAACGGTCGCGGCTTTGACATGGAGAAGCTTTCATCAGACGAGACGGTGGGAATGGGCATCCCCAATATCGAAACCAGGGTACGGTCAGTTGACGGGGTCTTTGTGCTGGAGAGTGAAAAGGGAAAGGGAACAAGCGCACTGATCAGAGTGGACCAGTAGGTCAGGCAATAGGCAGTCATGTTTAGGCAGTAGGCAATAGGCAGTAGGCAGTAGTGTAAGTTATTGATTGACTGAGGACTGAAGACTGAAGACTTTAAAGTATTGTAGAACGATGGAGATAATAAGAATAGCACTGGCTGACGATCATCAGCTCTTCCGCAACGGTCTGAAAATCCTCCTCAGCGCCTATGGCGAGTTCGAGGTGGTGGCCGAGGCCTCCAACGGCGCCGAACTGCTGAAACTCCTTGAGGCCTGCCCCGCAGATATAGTCCTGATGGACATAAGCATGCCCGAGATGGACGGCGCTGAAGCCACCTCCCGCCTCGCACGCCAGTCGCCTGCCACCAATGTCATAGCCCTCTCAATGTACGGCGAGGAGGAGTATTACTACCGTATGGTTAATGCCGGCGCTAAGGGATTCATCCTGAAAGATTCCGATATCTCCGATGTGCACGACGCCATCATTGCCGTTTATAAGGGCGGAAATTACTTCTCCCAGGAGCTGCTCTACCATGTCATAAGACGAATAAAAAACAGGGAACAGGAGGAGAAGAGCTCAAGCCTCTCGAAGCGGGAGAAGGAGATACTTCTCAAGATCTGTGAAGGCCTCTCGAACCACGAAATCGCTGACGCCCTGTATATCAGCAAACGCACCGTAGACAAACACCGTGCAAACCTGCTGGCAAAAACCGGGTCGAAAAACACCGCCAGCCTGATCCTTTACGCCATTAAAAACCGGCTCATAGAGGTCTGATATGGGCGATAATGCCGCACTGGGACCCAGGGGCGAAGAGCTGGCTGCCGGCTACCTCAGGCAGCATGGCTACACAATACGCGACAGGAACTGGAGGTCGGGACGGACAGAGATCGATATCATCGCCGAAAACAACCAATTCATAGTCTTCGTGGAGGTTAAAACACGGTCGGCCGACTACCAGGTTCATCCCGCCGAGGCGGTCAATGTGCCAAAACAGCGAACCATTATCAATGCCGCATCCAACTACATAAACCGGAACGGACTGGTGAAAGAGGCCAGGTTCGACATTATTACCGTAATATTCAGCCCGGCCGGCAGTGAGATCGACCATATTGAGAGTGCATACTACCCTACCATCTGAAAGCCCGGCTATCCTGCCGACCTGTTCAATAACATTTCCTGTTTCATGGATTTTAGATATTTTTGGTTCTTCCGGATATTGTAGATAAAAGCTATCAGATATGAAAAAGACTATTTTTTCCCTAATTATACTCTCCTTAGTGCTGACGCCCCTGCAAGCCCAGAAAAGCAAAAAACAGGAGGAGGCCAAACCAGAAGGTTATAAGTTCACAACAATGGTCTCACTGCCTGCCACCCCGGTAAAAAACCAGTCAGCCACGGGCACCTGCTGGTGCTTCGCAACAACATCATTCATGGAATCAGAGCTTCTCCGTCTTGGCAAGGGTGAATATGACCTCTCCGAGATGTTCATCGTAAGAGAAACCTACGAGAACAGGATCATGGATAATTACCTGCGGCAGGGAAAGGGCAACCTCGGAGAGGGCAGCCTCTCTCCCTCATGGCTCAGGGTATTCAACGAGGAGGGCATCGTGCCACAGGAGGTCTATTCCGGAATCAGCTATGACTCGCCGATACATAACCACCGCGAGCTCCAGGCATATATCGATGCCGTCACTGCCGTTCCGGTAAGCATGAAAAAACTGAGTAAGGAATCGGATGAAGTTGTCAATGCAGTCCTTGATATTTACCTTGGCGAGCAGCCTGAGACATTCACCTATAAGGGTCAGACCTATACCCCGAAATCATTTGCCTCCGGCCTCGGGCTAAAAATGGATGATTACGTTCACATCACCTCCTTCTCCCATTTCCCGTTATATACCGAAGGGCTTCTTGAGGTCCCTGACAACTGGGAGATGAACCGCTTCTACAATGTTCCTCTCGATGAACTCATCCAGGTTATGGATAACGCACTGAACGAGGGTTACACTGTCAACTGGGACGGCGACGTGAGTGAGAGGGGATTCTCTCATGCCAACGGCGTTGCCATCATCCCTGACATGAGTAAAATTGACATCTCAGGTTTAACTGACAGGGCACGATTTGAAAAGATGGCCTCAGACCGTGCAGGACTCAGTTTTGACAAACCTTACCCGGAGATTAATATCACTCAGGAGATCCGTCAGAAAGGCTATGAGACCTTCGTCACCACCGATGATCACCTGATGCATCTCACGGGAATTGTAAAAGACCAGAATGGCACGAAGTATTACGTCACCAAGAATTCATGGGGTACCGACAGGAATCCTCACGGCGGCTATCTGAACATGTCGGAGAGTTTCGTCAGGGCCAAGACCATCTATATCATGGTGCACAAGGATGCCGTTCCGACCGCTATCCGGAGCAAGCTGGGTTTCTGACGTCGGAGGGTCGGAAGGTCTGAGGTCTAAAGGTCTATAGTCTGAAGGTCCTGCGGTCGTAATCAACTGATTGACTGTGAACTACCTACTGAAGACTGCCTTCCCGATCCGCCAGCTGGCGGATGCGGGATTGAGCCTCCTCCCTCGTCGGAGACTCAAACTGCCGACTGAAAACTTCACTACTGCCTATTGCCTACTGCCTATTGCCTGACTGAAGACTGTGGACTGAAGACTGCCACCTTTCTAATTCACTAACAGATTACAGCCCCTGACATCGGCCTCATCAAACCGTCCCTGGACCTCGAAGAGGCCTCCGGGATGCATGCGGCCCAGGTCGGCTGTTGCAATGAATGAGCAGGAGTAGATATTTGCCAGGTCTATGATGCTTATGCCGCCGGCAACACCGGTTTCATCAGTGTGAGCCATGGGATCGTGGCTGTCGCGTATAAGTACCTTCATCCACGGCGGCGCAGTGAAGAGTCCCTTCCCTTTTGAATAGGCCTGGCTCAGCAGCTCCGTCATGCCGTACTCCGAGTGTACCGTTTCTATCTTTAATGCATCCCTGAGTCTTTCATGTACCTCCTCCCTGATCATCTCGCGCCTCCTCCCCTTCATGCCGCCTGTCTCCATAATGATGACGTCACTGTAATCGCCCGGAGAGCTCTCCGCCAGGTCAAGCAGGGCAAAGGTCACCCCTATGAGCAGGACCTTCAGTCCGGCAGCCCGCGATTTTTCAATGGCGCCAGGCAGACCCTCATAATCGTTCAGAAAGAATCCTCCATAGCCATTGCCAGACATCGCCATCAACCTTCTGACCATATAGATGAGTGACGAACCCTCGCGCTCGAGGTATGAAGGCAGCAATCCCATGATTGCATAGCCCGCCGGATCGCCGTAGAAGATCCTGAATGCCCTCTCCAGGCTCTCGTCATACACCGCCAGGCTCTTCACGGCATGCCGGCTCTGCCTCATCCCGGCCGTGCCGCTGCTGAGAAAGACCCGCTCGGGCTCCCCTCCACCGGTCAAAACAGTGTGATCCCTGAAAAACGATACCGGCATGAAAGGTATCGAGAGAACATCATCAACCGCGTCACTGTCAATGCCCAGAAGGTGAATATACTTGCTGTAGACGGGACATCCGGCAGCCTGGAAACGAAAGATCTCCAGGGCCATCTTCTCAAACGACTGAGAACCGGTGACTCTGAAGATCTCTTCAGTTGATGGCGTTTTCATCATGCTACGGGAATGTCGCCGACCCGTCAGGCTGGTATACCCATTCAAAAGTGCAGGTTGCCCTGGAATCGGGTGTCAGTGTCAGAGAGACATCAATGATCCTCAGCTTGGCATACCTGTCGTCACGCGCCTTTACCACCCAGACCTGGTTAGCTGCCAGTGGAACCGCCAGATCAATATAAGTTACTGTGCCAACGTTCTTCAGTCCGTCAAACGCGCTACCGGCTTCACTCTCCGAGCCATAGGTGCCAATGAGTGCAAACGGCGGTTTAAGTGTATTCACAGTGAGATAAGCCACTACCGGTCCCCCGGTAGTGACTGGTCCCGCGTTTACTGTTATGTCAGCCCTGTACTGGTCCGGGAGAGTAGGAACAGCCTCCGCCTCATCGAAGGAGAGCCCGAGGGCATAATAATAAGAACCTGCGTCATACAGTTCACTGGTCAGCGTGATTGTACCCGAACTCTTCTGGTCATCCCTTCCACACCCTGCAACCAGAAGCATGAAGGCCAGTGCCGGTATGAGCCACAGTCTCATTATTCTCCCCTTATTGCCGTGATGCCGGGCAGCTTCTTGCCTTCCATATACTCAAGCATGGCACCGCCGCCGGTTGATACGTAGCTTACCTTGTCTGCCAGCCCGTTCTTGTTTATGGCCGCCACGGAGTCGCCCCCGCCAATGAGAGAGAAAGCACCCTTTTCAGTGGCTTTTGCAACAGCCTTGGCTATTGCAGTCGTCCCTGCTGCAAACTTTTCCATCTCAAATACGCCCATCGGTCCGTTCCAGAGGATGGTCTCCGATTCCATGATGACCTTCTCAAACAACTCAATACTTTTCGGACCGATGTCAAGTCCCATCCAGCCATCCTTCACATCATCAATGGCCGATAAATAAGTATTTGCATTGGCGTCGAACTTGTCGGCATTGATGCCGTCAACCGGGAAGAGGAGATTCACTCCATTCGCCTTTGCCTTTTCCATCACTGCCTTTGCAATGTCAAGCTTATCCTCCTCGCAGAGCGAATTCCCTATCTTGCCGCCATTGGCTTTGATGAATGTATAGGTCATGCCACCGCCGATGATCAGGTTGTCAACCCTGTCAAGAAGGTTATCGATGATAAGAATCTTGTCCGAGACCTTTGCCCCGCCCATGATAGCCGTGAAGGGTTTCTCCGAGCTCCTGAGAACCTTATCCATTGCTGCCAGCTCACTGTTGATAAGGAACCCGAACATTCTCTTATCCTCAGGAAAGTAGTCCGCTATGACAGCCGTTGTGGCATGAGCCCTGTGAGCCGTGCCGAAGGCATCATTGACATAGATGTCGGCATAGGTTGAAAGTTTCTTCGCCATCTCCTTCTGCTTCACCTTCAGTGCAGCCTTGGCAGCTTTCTTCTCCTCATCGGTGGCTGTCTCAGGCAGTACCGGCTTGCCCTCCTCCTCAGGATAGAACCTGACATTCTCAAGCATCATCACTTCTCCTGACTTCAGTGCAGCCGCCATGGCAACCGCCTCATCGCCAAGGGCGTCAGGGGCAAATGCGACCTTCATGCCCAGGAGCTTCTCAAGTACCGGAAGCACAGGCCTGAGGGAATACTTCTCCATTATGCCCTCGGGCCGGCCGAGATGCGACATGAGAATTACAGAGCCGCCGTCACCTGTTATCTTCCTGATGGTCTTCAACGCACCACGGATGCGGGTATCATCGGTTACCTCTCGTGTCTTCTTATCAAGTGGAACATTGAAATCGACCCTGACAATGGCTTTGTGACCATTGAAATTAAAATTGTCAATCATTTTCATAAATTTCTGTTTTACTGATGTCATTTTCCTTGTGTAATGCAAAAATAATAAGTTGCAGGCTTTGGCAGTATTGATTTATCCAATAAAATGAGTTAAATTTTCATATTCAACAATTGCCCGACCTGATTGTTAATTGGGAGACTAAATTGATATATATGAGCTTCACGGATTTCATCGCCGATAACGGGCGAAAGGTAAACAGGGAAAACTTCATCCATCTCATCCAGGTGGCACAGGCTGACGGAAATATAGATAGCAGGGAACTGGCATTGCTTCACAGGTATGGACGCCGCTTCAGCCTTACAGATACAGAGATAGACAAGCTGATCGCCTCTGAACAATCTCATATCTACAGTGCTCCCTACGATCTTGAAGAGAGATTCGCTCATCTCTATGATGCAGTATCTATAATGAATACAGACTCCAGCATCTCTGAGGGTGAAAAAAAGCTCTTCGGCAAACTGGCTGTTGCAGCATCGTTCACCGATGATGTCATCCCGCGGCTCCTTGATTTCATTCTTGACGGACTCAGGGAGGGGGTAGACGAGCATGAACTTTTCGAGAAGCTCAGGAAAGCAAAATTTCTACGTAACTAACTAATAACTAAATAATGGCAAAAATTACACTTAAAGGCAATCCGGTAAATACCTGTGGCGAGCTTCCTGCTAAAGGCAGCAAGGCTCCCGGCTTCAGGCTTGTGAAATCAGATCTCGGGGAACTTACGCTTGCAGAGCTCAAAGGCAAAAAAGTAATCCTTAATATCTCACCCAGCCTTGACACCGGGATATGTGCCACCGCACTCCGCAAGTTCAACCAGATGGCGGCAGGTATGGACAATACAGTTGTCCTGGCCATTACAAAAGATCTACCCTTTGCTATGGGACGCTTCTGTTCAACCGAAGGTATCACCAACGCAACCACCCTTTCAGGCTTCCGTGACCACTCCTTCGGAAAAGAGTACGGTGTAGAAATCGTAGACGGCGGGTTCGCCGGACTCTATGCACGGAGTATTGTTGTGATTGACGAGAAGGGAATCGTAACATATACTGAAATGGTCCCGGAGATCGCACAGGAGCCTGATTATAACAGCGCTCTTGCTGCACTCTGATCAGGGTCTTTCTCTTTGATTTTTTATTACTTTTGCTCTCCGGCAGTAGCAGGGAGAGATGAATTTTTCACAGATACCAGGGCAAAAAGCAGTAATTGACAGGCTGAGAAGTTCTGTAGCAGAGAACCGCGTCAGTCATGCACTGCTTTTCTACGGGCCTGAGGGGAGCGGCAAGTTTGCCATCGCCCTTGCCTTTGCCCGGTATATCAGCTGCGAGAAACGAACTGCTGAGGATGCCTGTGGCGTTTGCCCGTCATGCGCCAAATATGATAAACTCATTCATCCCGACCTGCACTTTGTTTTTCCGGTCATAAAGAAGAAGTCGGGTACCGAATCAGTGAGTGACACCTTCATTGCACAGTGGAGGGCAATGGTGCTCCGGTCACCGTGGTTCTCGCTGAGCACATGGACCGAGGCGATGGAGGTGGCCAATGAACAGGCGCTTATTCCTGTTGCCGAGGCAGCTGAGATCATCAGGAAGCTAAGCCTGAAGTCGTTCGAATCTGACTTCAAGATCATGATCATCTGGCTGCCTGAGAAGATGAACGCCGAGACGGCAAACAAGCTCCTGAAATTGATTGAAGAACCGCCGGCCAGGACCCTCTTTATTCTTGTATCCGAGGAGGATGACAAGCTGCTGCCAACCATCACATCACGCTGCCAGCATATCCGCATTCCGGCAATCTCCGCCGCCGATCTGAGCGCTCACCTTGAGCAGGCAGCCGGCATGGACCCTGTGCGCGCATCGGATATTGCAGCCATTGCCAACGGAAACATGGTCAGGGCCATGGAACTGGCGCGGGAAGATGACAACACAACCGTGCACCTCGACCGCTTTACCAAACTGATGCGTACAGCTTATACCCGTGATATACACTCCCTTGTGACATGGTCCGAAGATACCGCTGCTCTCGGAAGGGAGAGACAGAAAGGCTTTCTCTCCTACGCCCTGAGGATGATACGCGAGAACTTTATTATGAACTTCAACGGGAAAGAAAACAGGCTGGTATACCTGACTGCACCGGAAGACAACTTCTCCGGCAAGTTCCACCCCTTCATAAACGAGAAGAACATCCATGCCCTTAACAGGGAGTTCAACCTTGCCTATGCCCACGTTGAGAGCAACGGCAACACCAAAATGATTTTCCTCGATCTGGCGCTCAAGACAATGCGACTTATCAGGTAACAGTGGGGAATCGCTTGAAAATAGCGCATTTATTCCTAATTTTGCATTTACCTTCCGGGAAACGGATCCTTGAATCCTGCAACCGGAAGAGATAACCTGACGTCATGACAAACGAAGATATACAGGTACCCGGAGGTGATGAGCCTTCACTGCCTGAAATAAAATACAACATCGGGGCTAACAAGCTGAATGAGTACAACTGGCTTGCCGATCTCCCCTTTGATGAACGCTGCAACCAGGTAGTTGAGGTCAGGTTCAAGAACACACGCAAGGGCTTTTACCGTAACATAAACGAGATCAGGCTTGAGGTTGACGATATAGTTGCCGTGGAGGCCTCCCCTGGACATGACATCGGTTATGTCTCCATGACCGGTTTCCTTGTCATGGAACAGCTCAAGAAGATGAAGATAAGACCTGTCCTCGACGAGATGAAGAAGGTCTACAGGAAGGCCAGGCCCGTCGATCTTCAGAAGTGGGAGGAGGCGAAGAAGCTTGAAGATCACACCATGCTCAGATCGCGCAAGATAGCCGAGAACCTTGGTCTGGCAATGAAGATTGGCGACGTTGAGTACCAGGGAGACAAGACCAAGGCCATATTTTACTACCTGGCTGATGAGCGGGTCGACTTCCGCCAGCTGATCAAGGTGCTGGCCGAGGAGTTTCATATCAGGATAGAGATGAGGCAGATAGGAGCCCGCCAGGAGGCCGGCCGTATCGGCGGTATTGGCACCTGCGGCCGCGAGCTGTGCTGCTCTACCCACGTGACGAATTTCATGTCAGTGACCACCTCGCACGCCCGCTACCAGGACCTCTCGCTCAATCCGCAGAAGCTGGCCGGACAGTGCGGCAAACTGAAGTGCTGCCTTAACTATGAGCTTGACTGCTATATAGATGCCCAGAAAGAGTACCCGTCACGGGAGGTGCCGCTGGAACTGGCTAGCGGCACCGCATACTTCATGAAGATGGAGGTTCACACAGGCATCTACTGGTATTCCACAGACCAGCGCATGGCTGTGAACATGACAGCAGTGCCGGTGGCACGTGTACGCGAGATAATACAGCTCAACAGGAAAGGAATTAAACCGGACAACCTGCTGGCAATCCCTGCAAACAATACCATCGGCAAGGGCAACGACCTGCTGCTGCAAAACAGCGGACTCACCCGGTTCGAAACAAAAAGCAACCCTCGTGAAGGCAGGGGCAGGAACAAACCATTCCCAAGACGAAATGAGAAAAAGAAACAATAACTTACTCATTGCCTGCATGCTGCTGGCAGTCATAACGCTCTCATGCGACAGAGGCACTCTCTTCTCCGGCAACTACCAGCTTGAAGACAAGCAGTGGAGTATGTATGACCCTGCCAGGTATGCCTTCACCGTGGGGGATACACTCAGCGCCTATAACATCGCACTCTCAGTGCGAACCTCAACTGAATACCCGTACCGGAACCTTTACCTCTTTGTGGTGACGGCATTCCCTTCAGGCACCACTGTCACAGACACCATCCATGCTGTGGTTGCGGATGAAAAGGGAAAATGGATGGGAAGGGGCGCCGGCGACCTTAGGGAACTTACAATACCATATAAGTCAAATGTGTTTTTCCCTGAAAAGGGTGAATATCATATCCGCGTGGTACACGGTATGAGAGATACCCTGCTGAAGGGAGTCTATGACATGGGCATTAAAGTAACCCTGAAAGAGAATCAGGGCAAATAAGAGAAGCTTTGGGAAAGAACAAACTGGCACGGTGGACTGAACTGAAAAGCTTCGACCATGTGATTGAGCCCTCATTTGAAGAGTCATTCAGGCAGGATCACCCGCTGAAGGGCAGATGGCACAGTGACTGGTTCGAAAATAACCATCCCATAGTACTTGAGCTGGGCTGCGGCAAAGGTGAATATACCGTCGGTCTTGCCGCCGTGTATCCCGGAAAGAACTTCATCGGAATAGACATCAAGGGAGCAAGGATGTGGCGGGGAGCAAAGGATTCACACCAGAGAAAACTGCCGAATGCCAGCTTCCTCCGTACCCGCATTGAGTTCACCGAATCATTCTTTGCTCCGGGGGAGATCGATGAGATATGGCTTACCTTCCCTGATCCCCAGCCAAAGAGAAGGAGAGAGAAAAAACGTCTCCCGGCACCCTTTTTCCTGAACCTCTACAGGAGCTACCTGAAAAACGACGGCATCATCCACCTTAAGACTGACAACAGGGAGCTCTATGACTATACTCTCTCATTGGTGCATGCCAACAACCTCGAGATAATAACATCGGTAACCGACCTCTATGCAGAGATGCCTGGTGACCCGATGCTTTCAATCAGAACCCATTATGAGGAGCTCTTTCTGAAACAGGGAGTCCCTATCACATACCTTTCATTCAGACTTCCTGATGCCAAAGAGATCATCAGTCACATCGGCTGACAACGATGGCTTTTTCAGCCGGGTGTACGAAGTCGCCCGCCTGATACCCCGCGGACGCATTACGTCATACGGCGCCATAGCGAGGTATCTCGGTACCGGCCGCTCGGCAAGGATGGTAGGCTGGGCGATGAACTCTTCACATACGGTGCCGGGATTCGTTCCAGCCCACCGCGTTGTCAACCGGAACGGGATGCTGACCGGCAAACATCATTTCGGCAATTCGTCTACCATGCAACAACTACTTGAAAACGAGGGTTTCACAGTAATAGATGATATTGTATTGGAGTTCCGGGAGAGATTCTGGGATCCCTCTGCTGAACTATAGTGATATGGAGGACGTTAGTTGTTAAGATTAGTATTAAAAAAGATGAATATCGAACAAGGAACACCGATTTTTGATTTAAGAAGTACCGGGGAGCCGCAAGCTACAATTCAAAAATCCTAAATCATCATTCCTTGTTCGTAAATCAACAGACAAACTAAAAAGCAGCAATCATGCATATAAAAGAAGATGTTCTCAAAGCATTGAGAATGGTTTCCCATCCTGAAAAGGGCAGTGACATCGTCACCCTGGGAATGGTGGGCGATATTTCCGTCTCGGCAGAAGGGATAACCATTGTGCTTGTTCCGGAGAAGTCAAATGACCCCTTCCTCACCTCAATCAAGAGCAACTGCGTCAGGGCCGTCAAGGAGGTTCTGGGACCTGATGCAGTCATCACATCGATAGAGGTAAAACCAAGAATAGTGGTTGAAAAGATGGCCGCCCCCAAAAGGGATGTCCTTCCCGGAGTGAAAAACATCATCGCCGTCTCTTCAGGTAAGGGTGGTGTTGGCAAATCAACCGTCGCAGTCAACCTGGCAGTGGCCATGGCACGCAAGGGCTATGCGGTGGGCCTGCTTGATGCTGACATCTTCGGGCCCTCGGTGCCGAAAATGTTCGATGCCGAATCCTATCGTCCCGACGTACGCAAGGAGAGCGGCACTGACCTCATTATCCCCATGACCAAATACGGCGTCAGGATACTCTCAATCGGTTTCTTTGTCAAAGGCACTGACGCAGTCATCTGGCGCGGTCCAATGGCAAGCAGCTTCCTGAAGCAGCTGATCACGCAGGGCGACTGGGGTGAGCTTGATTACCTCATATTCGATCTGCCTCCCGGGACAAGCGACATACACCTCACGCTTGTTCAGGAAGTGCCCGTCACGGGAGCAATTGTTGTGACCACACCGCAGGAAGTAGCCCTGGCCGATGCCCGCAAAGGGATAGCAATGTTCCGCAGCGAATCCATCAACGTTCCGGTACTTGGCCTTGTTGAGAACATGTCGTACTTCGTGGCTCCTGAACTGCCGGGAAGAAGGTATTATATCTTCGGCAAGGAGGGCGGCAGCAGGCTCGCCGCCGAGACAGGCACGGAACTGCTGGGGCAGATACCCATCGTTGAGAGCATCTGCGTTGGCGGCGACTCAGGTACGCCGGCAGCGCTGAACGACACAGAGACAGGGCTCGCCTTCATGACCCTGGCAGAGTCTGTCGTCAGGCATGTTGAGAAGCGAAACGCAGAGATGGAACCCACCACGAAAGTGCAGATGAAGTGAGCCGGCTGCCGCCCCGGCTACCTTCACCCCTTATTTGTCCTCTTTTTAGTAACTTTGAATACTATTGGCACGCCTGTTAAGTTATAGTGTATAAAGCCTCATTATTTGAGATTACGGCATAAAGAATTCTTTGCAGCGGTGATAGTCGCGTTCACCCTGATTCTTGCCGGTTGTTCCGTTGAAAAGAACACCGGCGCCAGCCGTTTCTATAACTCACTGATTTCAAAATACAATATATGGTTCAACGGCAACGAGGCCTATAAGTCAGGGGTGGAAAAGGTAAGATCATCGCACCGCGATGATTACAGCACCCTCATCCCTGTCTTTGAATATTCATCCGCCGAGTCGGTCAGGGCAGCCTCAGCGGATATGGAACGGGCCGTGCAGAAGGCCTCCAAGGTGATCGCTCTCCACTCCATCACTGCCCGGCCCGATGAGAAGGGCCGCAGGGGGGACAATTCGCGGAGCGATGAGTTCTACAACAGGCGGGAGTATAATGAGTGGGTGGATGACGCCTATTTACTCATGGCCAAGGCTCAGTTCTACCAGAAAAATTTCATGGCAGCCAGGTCATCCTTCGCCTATGCCGTCAGTATTGCCACTGACCCTGACCTCGTCACCGAGGCTGGCATTTGGATGGCGCGAATACAGACCGAAGAGGGTAACAATGCGGAGGCATCGCGGCTGCTCCAGGAGACAGGCGAACCGAATGACCTGTCAAAGGCCCTGATGTCAATGTACTACTCCACCCAGGCTGATATAGCCCTCCGCCAGAAACGGTTCGGCGACGCCGTCATCCCTCTCACCAAAGCGGTCGACTTCACCGGTGACAAGCACACCAGGGTGCGCCTCACCTACCTCCTTGCACAGGTATGCAGGGAGGCAGGAGACAATAATCTCTCCACCCGTTATTTCAGCCAGGTGATAAAGATGAACCCCTCCTATGACCTGGAGTTCAATGCCGGCATCAATCTCGCCGGGGTGGCGGACATATCGCATGGCGACGCTGATGATCTCATGAAATCGCTGCGCAGGATGCTTCGCGACTCCAAGAACAAGGATTACCTTGATCAGATTTACTTTGCCCTCGGTGAGCTGGAAAAACGTATGGGCAACACTGACGAGGCCCTGAAGCTCTGGTCACAGTCGGCTGCCAGCAGCACGGTGAACAGCCGCCAGAAGGCGCGTTCATACCTGGCCCTTGGCGGACACTACCTTGCGCAGCCGGAGTATATGAATGCATGGCTCTATTATGACAGTGCCACCTACCTGATTGATGATAAGTTCCCCGGTTATGACCTCATAAGCCGCAGGGCTTCGGACCTGGGTGAGTATGCCGGTTTCCACAGTGTGGTGGTCACCGAAGACAGTCTCCGCCGGGTGGCCGGCATGAGCGCTTCGGAACGTGACGCCCTTATCGCAGGTATCATCCGTTCGGTGGAGGAGGAACAGACACAAGACCGGAGCAGCGAGGGAAGCGACAGGTACAACATGGGGCAATACTACGAGAACGAACAGCGCTCCCGCGGAGCCATCTCCGCCGAAGGAGGATGGTACTTCTACAACCAGTCGGCCCTCACCTTCGGCCGTACCGAGTTCAGACGCCGCTGGGGCGACAGGAGACTCGAAGACAACTGGCGCAGAGCAAACAAGGCCCGCGCAGCCTTCAGCAACGGCTCACCTTCGGAGAACGGCGAGGAGAATGAGCAGGCCGACAGCGCCGGGGTGGCGGCCGACAGGACCAAAGAGTACTACCTTAGAAACCTCCCGCTGACAGACTCACTGATGAGACTCTCCGTAGCCAGGAGCGCAGGAGCACTGCTGGGTGAAGGAAAAATTCTTGCAACACGCCTCGCCGACACTCTGGCTGCTGCCAGCTCGTTTGAGGAGGCAGCACGTACAGGCAATGATGACAATATCAGGGCAGAGGCGCTCTATGAGCTCTACCGTCTGCTCCGCATAAGCGACCCGCCACGGGCAGATAGACGACGGGCTGAACTGCTGTCCTCCTTCCCCCTGTCAGAATACGCCCTCATTCTCTCTGACCCCGACTATGTAAGAAAGCACCAGGAGATGGCTGACAGGGCCGTCAGGAGCTACAATGACGCATACAACGCCTTTGCTGAGGAGAGATATGCAGACACCCGTACCATCTGCACCGGGGCAATCAGCCTCTTCCCCGGCGATGAGCTTGTTCCCAAATTCATGCTCCTTGACGCCATGGCCTCCGGCGCCCTGTCTGGAGAGATAGCTTACAAGGAGGGGCTTGACTCACTCGTTGCCAGGTACCCCAACACCGCAGAGGGCAGGAGAGCCGCCGAGATAAACGAGTTCCTGAGAAAAGAGATACCAGCCATAAAAATTGCCGAGGATACACGCATTGCTGCTGAACTATATTTTGCCGATACGCTGCAACCACATTATGTGATTATTATTGCCGGAAACTTCCAGGCAAACATGAACCAGATGGTCTTTGACGTCATCAACTATAACCTCGACAACTATGCCGATAAGAACTACCGTACTGAGGGCACGGCAGTTGACAGGGGTTATATCCTGATAACCACCGGACCCTTTGAGAACGCCAGGGAAGCTGACATCTGGCTCAGTGCATTCAACCCCTCTGAGACTGTGCGCGATGCTGCTACCGCGTCCCTGTCCGCTTACATCATAAGCCGCGATAACCTGGCAAAGTTCAGGGAAGACAAGAATATAGACAGATACATTATCTTCCACGGGAAAGAGTATAAAACTACCAGGTGAGGTGCTGAGGGAGATATGAGACAGATAAGAATTTTGTGGGTCGATGATGAAGTGGGGGTTCTCAGGTCACATATCCTATACCTTAAGGAAAAGGGGTTCGAGACCGACACATGCCAGTCCGGCAATGACGCCATCAACATGGTCAGGGAAAAGGCCTATGACATCATCTTCCTTGACGAGTACATGCCGGGCCTCAGCGGCATAGAGACCCTCCGGCGCATCAAGGCCATCAGGCCCTCCATCCCTGTTGTCATGATCACCAAGAGCGAGGAGGAGGATATCATGGACGCAGCCATAGGCTCCCAGATAGCCGATTACCTTATCAAACCCGTCAAGCCGCAGCAGATTCTACTTTCCCTTAAGCGCATACTGGATATCGATGATATCGTCACACGCCAGACCACCTCCGTCTTCAGGGAAGAGTTCGGATCAATAACCGATATGATCTCATCGGCCTCCACCTTCGAACAGTGGAGCGACCTGTACCGCAAGCTGGCCTTCTGGCAGGGAGAGCTGATCAGGTCATCAGACACCGGCATGAGGGAGGTGCTGCGCATGCAGGATTCAGATGCCAACAGGGCTTTTGGCAAGTACATATCAAACAATTACATACGCTGGATATCCACCGACGCCTCAGACAGACCGCTAATCTCCCCGGCGGTGATGTCAAAAAAGATCTTCCCCCTGATCAGGAAAAACGCACCGCTCTTCTTCATCGTTGTTGACAACATGCGCCTCGACCAGTGGCTGACGATGGCCGGTGACCTGAGCCAGATAATGCGTACCGTCTCCGAGGAACTTTACCTGAGCATCCTGCCTACCACAACACAGTACTCACGAAATGCCCTCTTCGCCGGGTTAATGCCTGCGGCCATAGATGAACTGATGCCGGAGTACTGGATAAACGAAAACGATGAGGAGGGGAAAAACATCAACGAGGAAAAGCTGCTTGGAAAAAACCTGCAGCGGGCCGGCATTACATGTAAATGGAGTTACAACAAGATCAGCTCTGACACCGATGGAAGGACTCTGAATGATAAAATCACCCAGCTCATTGCCAATGACCTGAATGTTGTGGTTTATAATTTTGTCGACATGCTAAGTCATGCCAGAACGGAGATAGGCCTGATCCGTGACATGACGGGTGATGAAGCCTCCTGGCTCTCACTCACCCACTCATGGTTCATTCACTCGCCCCTGCTGGAACTGCTCAGGCTGGTATCGGCCAGGGGCGCCCGAGTGGTAATCACAACAGACCACGGCTCGATAAAGGTCCAGAAACCGGTGAGGGTAGTGGGCGACAGGCAGACGTCGGTGAACCTGCGTTACAAGACCGGCCGCAACCTTGACTACAATGCCCGAGACCTGTTTGAGATCACCTCTCCCGGGAAGGTAGGCCTGCCGATGACAAACATCACCTCTAAGTACATCTTCGCCTGCGGCAATGACTTTCTCGTCTACCCGAACAACTACAACCAGATTGTTTCGTACTACCGTGATTCATTCCAGCACGGTGGCATTTCGCTGTACGAGATGATGCTCCCCCTGATTACGCTGGAGCCGTTATAAATAGTTATTTTTGCCGCATGAAGATCGTGGTCACTGACAAAAGCCGGTTGCGCGATGCTGCCAGGCACTTCCTGCGGGAGACAGCCGGCAGACATATTTTTGCCTTCTACGGGCAGATGGGCTCGGGCAAGACAACCTTCATCAGGGCCATCTGCAACGAGCTGGGAGTGACAGACACCGTCACCAGCCCCACCTTCACCCTCATCAATGAGTACAAGAGGCCGGGCAACCCTCCTGTGTTTCACTTCGATTTTTACAGGATCAGGAAGATCACCGAGGTACTCGATTTTGGCATTGAGGAGTACTTTGACTCAGCCTCCCCCTGTTTCATGGAATGGCCGGAGCTCATCGAACCACTGTTGCCACCCGCTACACTACGTTTATCAATTACCGTCACGGATGACGGCAGCAGGGTCATTGAGACCTTAGACCAGCCCCCGGTCAGTGGATGACAGGGCAAGGGACACCGTGGCCGTAAAACAACCCCCGGTAAGCTGATCCCCCTTAATTAACTACTCTCTTCTGTTTTCTATGCGATTAAAATCTTAAATTTGATCTGCTGATATTTATCTTCCGTGTAACCTTTAAAACGAAGCCAGATGAGTGAACCGTCAAGAAGCGCATACATGCCGCGGGAAGAACTTATTGAGAAAGCTGTCAACAGGCGGCAGATGTCTGTAGGCATGCCCCATGACGTTCATGATGATGAGAAACGAATTGCCCTCACACCTGAGGCAGTGAAGATCCTTACTGATGCCGGCCACGAGATCTTTATGGAGGCCGGCGCCGGGCAGGATGCCGGCTTTTCCGACAGGGAATACAGTGACAACGGAGCTGTGGTGGTTGACACCTCCCAGCATATTTACGGGTGTGACGTAGTCATAAAGATCGCCCCCTTCACCCAGAAGGAGGCTTCGATGCTCCGGGGCAACCAGATAGTCATCTCCTTCATGAATGCCGCCACCATGGGCGAGGAGACAGTATCACAGATGATGCGCAAGCGCGTGACGGCGATGGCCAGTGAGAGGATCAAAGACAGTGACGGCATGTTCCCGGTGGTGGAATCGATGAGCGAGATCAGCGGTATCACCTCCGTGCTCCTTGCCTCAGAATACCTCAGCACCACCTCGGGAGGCAAAGGGGTGATGCTGGGCGGGGTCACGGGAGTGACACCGACGGAGGTGATAATCATCGGAGCCAACACCGCGGGTGAATATGCCGCCCGTGCAGCCCTGGGCCTGGGTGCGATAGTAAGGGTGTTCGACACCTCTGTCCACCGTCTGCGTAACTTTCAGAACCTGCTCGGACAGAGACTCTATACCTCCACCTTCCATCCACAGGTGCTGCAGAAAGCGCTGAAATCGGCTGATGTGCTCATAGGCGCTCTCTCAAATGATATTCTCATGCCATGGTTCTATGTCACTGAGGAGATGGTCCAGGGGATGAAACGCGGATCGGTCATCGTTGACCTGAGCGTTGACACCGGGGGTTGCGTGGAGACGGCTGAACCCAGGGCGATAAAAGACCCCATCTATGAGAAACACGGGGTGATACACTATTCGGCATGGAACCTCCCCTCGCGTGTCCCCAAGACAGCTTCAATAGCACTGAGCAACGTCTTCAGGCCACTGATGCAGGATATAGCCGAAGCCGGAGGCATAACACCCATGCTCAAGTTCAACAATGGTCTGCGTGACGGTGTGTATATCTACAACGGCATTCTCACCAATGAGGTGCTGGGCCAGAAATTCGGCATACTCTCAAAGGATATCAACCTGCTGCTGGCAGCCTTCTGAATAAGAGGCAGTAGGCAATAGGCAGTAGGCAGTAGTGTTGGCAAAGTTGGGCAGTAAGAATTAAGGTATTGAGGAATGCAATATGCATGGCAATGTTGGTCTCAACAATAAGCTATGGCAACAGGCGGCAGGCTACTGCCAGCTCAGGACAGCCTCCTTGTCCGACTGGCGGATCTGCGCTGCGCGGCCGAGGTACAGCGCCCTGTTATCACTGATATGACCGGCCGGGAAATTGAAGAGCACCGGGTAACCGAACCCCCCTGCAACATTCATCACCACCTCCTCAACGGTCTGGTTGAAGACATGCTCCCCCTCGGTAATCTTCTCCATGCCTCCCACAATCAGGGCAGCGAGGTTATGCATCATACCGGTCATCCGCATTGAGGTGAGCATACGATCAAGATGGTAAAACTGTTCACCTATCTCCTCTATAAACAGCACAGCACCTTCCGTATCAGGCTGCGCAGGCGTGCCATTGAGGCTGTAGATGAGAGAGATGTTGCCGCCAATGACCGGACCCGTTGCCGTAAATGAGGCCTTGTAACCAGTTTTCCATATCACCGGGTCCGGCTCACCCCTGAGCGCCCTGACCATTGTTTCATAGCATTTAGGTGAACAGTCGGGGTTGGAGTAGTTCAGCGGCATCTCTGCATGCAGTGATACCATGCCGCAAACGGTATTGAGCCAGAGGTGCAGGGAGGTGATATCACTGTAGCCCACATACCATTTCGGGTGGCTCTTCAGTGATGAAAAGTTGATACGGTCAACTATTCTTGACATGCCGTATCCGCCGCGTGAGCAGAGGACAGCTTTTACCTCCGGGTTATCGGTGGCCCCCTGGATATCCTGTAGCCGCTCATCATCGGTCCCCGCAAAAGGACCGCTCCTGGTGAATACATGTTCGCCCAGTGTAACCCTGAAGCCGGACTCCTGAAGCATTTTAACCGCTTGAAGCACTACCTCCTGTTCTATGTGGCTTGCCGGCGTGACAATTGAAATGAGGTCACCCTCAACCAGGTATGGCGGAATAACAAGAGCTTTCATCATTGGTCTGTCAGGTTGATAAAACCAAAAGTAGCTATTTTATGAGAGAAATGCAGCAGCCGCTGTGAAGAGACGGTCAAAAGTCCGGTCAACCTCCGCTGACAGTTCCCCGGGAAGCACGGGGAACGGGTTTTCATGCGTGCATTGGTAGCGGGGAGACCATATCTCCAGGTCGGCGCCCTGAAGGGTTGCTGACACAGCCTCGGGCGGTATGACGAGGTCACCGGTAAGCGTGACAGCCCTGAACCTGTCCCCCGTATGGCTGAAAGGTCGGCCCTGACGGCTACTCAGCCGCTCCAGTGATGTCATGGAGTAAAACGCCTCACCTTCAGGAGTGTCATTCATTATCTTCATAAGTCTGTCACTCTCTGTATGCTTATCCTTCACCGGCCATTCGAGATAATACGAGACCAGCCTCTCAAAAGCTTTGCTGTCCATGATAAGTTTAGATGTGCCGTTCATCATGCAGAAGGCGCTGCCGCCGCAGAAAAGCATGACACGGCTCTCAACGGGGAGAAGTGAGGGTTTTGAGATCATCATGACCTGTGTTGCCAGAGCCCCTATTGAATAGGCAAAGATATCCACAGGCCCTCCTCCCTTCAGCTGAGGGTGAGTCCCCTCTTTTATTGAGCCTATGAGCGCGGCAAGATCTTTTACCGTCTGGTAACCTGACAGCATAAAGCGCTGCGGCGAGGCTGACATGCGGGTGCTCAGTGCCACGTTCACGAAGGTTGCCATGCGTGTGTCAGGAATGGCCGAGGTGCGGGCAGCAACCAGGGGCACCATCAGATGCCTGTCGATCCAGCCGCGGGGCGAACGGTTCATGTGGTAGGCGAAGGGAAAGAGCACAACAGGCCTTCCGGTATCGGAAGCCAGCCTCATACCCCACTGAATATATTTGTTCCAGCTGCGCTCATTAAGGCCGTGAAGCAGGATGATGGCACCCTTGCCTGCACTGTCGCGGGGCGAAAGAATATAGTACAGGAAATCGCGGTTTGCCAGCTCAAGCTCCCTTGACCTGAAGAGAGACCGGAAAAGGTCACCGGCACTCTTCCCGTCAGAAACACTGTAGCTCCCGGCAGAATGAAACACCTCAGCGGTAAGCCGTACACCGGTGCCAGGGATGAGACCTTCAGTCATCCCTCCCCTGAAATATGCTGCCAGGTCTCTCTCTGTGGCTGTGTACCCCATGATGAATTTTCTGCAAAAAAAACATAATAGTCAGTGGTCTCAAAATAATAGGTGCCCCCTTCCCTGTGTGGGGCCATAACCCTTCTCCGGGGGACAAAAACGGCTCCACAGGGGTGAAAATCGCCCGCACATTTTCATCCCAAAACCTGACACCGCTAAAAGTGTTACTTTTGCAATGGAAAGCCGTGTAATGAATATCGACCTTAACAAAAAACTCCCCGGGTATCTTACTGAAAAGGGAAATATCGTAACCACCATCCTGTTTACGGCCGGATTTGCACTGCTGTTTCTGAACATCTACACTCCCTTCGGCGTAACAACATGGTTTGAGGTTTCCAAGCCCACACTGTTCGTCTATGCCAGCGGGGTGATCCTTGCCGGGATCCTGGTTGTTGCCATCAGCAGGGTAATAATGTACCAGGCCGTGCGCAGGGGGTTTGAGCCCAGGCTGTGGCACTATCTTGTGTGGGTTGCAGCTGAAATCGTTTCCATGGCTCTCTTCTTCACACTTTTTGAGATAGTGATCCTTGAAGATACACGGATCTTCACCGAGCTCCTCGGGAGGTCTGTACTGCACACCTCGCTTACCCTTCTGCTGCCATATACCATGCTCTGGCTTTATTTCTCGTGGCATGACAGCAAGCTCAGGCTCACTGAGATCAGGGAACAGCCTGATGGCCAGGGCCAGAAACCGATGATTCCCCTCAGGGACGATAAGGGGGTGCTGCGACTGTCGCTCAAACGCTCTGACATACTCTATATGCAGGGCAGCGACAACTACGTCACCGTCTGGTACCAGGCACAGAACAGGGTGAATAAGTTCATGCTGCGGAATACGCTCAGAACTATGGAGGATGAGCTCAGGCAGGAGGCAGTCATACGCTGCCACCGCTCCTACCTTGTGAACATCGAAAAGGTCAAACTCATCCGCAGGGAGAAAGAGGGTCTGACACTCGAGCTCGAGAGCATCCCTCCGGCCAGCGTTCCTGTGTCACGTACATATATGCACGAGGTGCTTACAGCCTTCGGCCACGAGAGCTGACTGCCGGTTCCGCAGTTCTCTAAATTCATTATATTTGCCCGGTTAATCTCAGCAACAGCCTATCACAGATGAAGAAGTACAAGCGCCACCTGATCACATCAGCCCTTCCGTATGCCAATGGTCCGATTCATATCGGACACCTGGCAGGAGTATATGTGCCCTCGGACATTTACACCCGTTACCTGAGGATGCGTGGCGAGGATGTTATCTCCATTTGCGGCTCCGACGAGCACGGCGTACCCATCACCCTGAAAGCACGAAAGGAGGGCATCACACCACAGGAGGTGGTTGACCGTTATCATGAGCTTAATAAAAAGGCCTTCAGCGATTTCGGGATATCATTTGACATCTACTCCCGGACATCCAACAAGATACACTACGAGACAGCTTCACAGTTCTTCCGCAAACTGTATGACCAGGGTGAATTCATTGAGAAGACCGCAAGCCAGTACTACGATGAAGAGGCGGGATGCTTCCTGGCAGACAGGTACATCACAGGCACCTGTCCGCACTGTGCGAATGAAAATGCCTACGGCGACCAGTGCGAGAAGTGCGGCACCACACTAAGTCCGACCGACCTCATCAACCCGCGCTCAACCATCAGCGGCAGCGCCCCGGTGATGCGCGACACTCTCCACTGGTACCTGCCGCTCGACAAGTATGAGCCCTGGATAAGAAAATGGATCCTTGAAGAGCATACCGAGTGGAAAAGCAATGTATACGGCCAGTGCAAATCATGGCTCGACCAGGGACTGCAGCCCAGAGCCGTCAGCCGTGACCTCGACTGGGGCGTACCTGTGCCGGTTGAGGGGGCTGAAGGCAAAGTGCTGTATGTATGGTTTGACGCACCTATAGGCTATATCTCCGCTACCAGGGAGCTGACTCCCGACTGGGAAAAATACTGGAAAGACCCGGAGACGCGAATGATCCATTTCATAGGAAAGGATAACATAGTGTTCCATTGCATTATCTTCCCTGCCATGCTTAAGGCCGAGGGAAGCTATATCCTTCCTGACAACGTGCCTGCCAACGAGTTCCTGAACCTTGAGTCGGACAAGATCTCCACATCGCGCAACTGGGCCGTATGGCTCCATGAGTACCTGGTGGATTTTCCCGGTAAGCAGGACTCGCTTCGCTATGCCCTCTGTGCCAGCGCACCTGAGACAAAAGACAACGATTTCACATGGAAGGAGTTCCAGGCACGAAACAATAACGAGCTTGTTGCCATCCTCGGCAACTTCGTGAACCGCACGCTGGTGCTGACGGGAAATTATTACAAGGGTGTAGTACCAGCCCCGGGGCCGATGACTGACTATGACACTGCAACCATAAGCTCTATCACCTCATGCCGGGAGAATGTGGAGAGCAACCTCGACACCTTCAAATTCCGACAGGCCCTCGCCGAAGCCATGAACCTCGCCCGGCTGGGGAACAAATACCTGGCTGATACCGAACCGTGGAAGGTTGTCAAAACCGACCCCGACAGGGTAAAGACCATCATGTACGTCTCATTGCAGATAACGGCCAACCTGGCCATTCTGCTGGAACCGTTCCTCCCCTTCTCAATGGCTAAGCTGAGAGGATGGCTGGGGATAGCTGACCTCAAATGGGATGCAGCAGGCAGGTCTGACCTTCTTCTCCCCGGGCACACGGTCTCATCCGGTGAACTGATGTTCAGTAAGGTGGAGGATGCCGAGATTGAGAGACAGGTTCAGAAGCTTCTTGATACCAAAAAAGCCAATGAAGCAGCAAGCGCTTTAGTGATACCTCAGAAGGAGGATGTCAGTTTCGAGGAGTTCAACACGATGGATATACGCACCGCAACAATACTTGAAGCAGAGAAGGTCCCCCGGACCACCAAGCTCATTAAGCTTAAGGTTGACACTGGAGTTGATGTGCGAACCATCGTCTCAGGCATAGCTGAACATTTCAGTGCTGAGGAGCTCCCGGGAAAGAACATCTCCGTCATCGTCAACCTGGCACCGCGGACCATCAAAGGCATCGAATCCAGGGGGATGGTCCTGCTGGCAGAGGATGAGAGCGGCAAGCTTGTCTTTGTGGTTCCGGAAAAGAAGATAAAAAACGGAAGTCAGGTCAAGTAAGTCGAAAGTCCTTAAAGTCCGTAAAGTCCAAAGGATTTGCGATTTGCGATTTGCGAATGGTGAATTGATTAAATCGACAATCGAAAATCTGAAATCGAAAATTCTCCTATTGCCTACTGTCTGAGGTCTGAAGGTCCTTAACTCAGTCGGCAATCGGCAGTCAAACCAGTCGGCAGTCAAACCAGTGGGCAGTTTGCAGTCAGTAGTCAAACTTGTCGGCAATCGACAGTCGTCTTATTTACTTGTTTATCAAATGATTGAAGACTGAGGACTGAGGACTGAGATCACTACTGCCTACTGCCTATTGCCTATTGCCTGACTGAAGACTGAAGACTCCATTATTGCCTTCCCTGCAATCTGGCTGCTTCGCTAGAATGACCCACCGGGTCATTCCTTAACGCTCGCCCCTCTACTGCCTGACTTGTATACCCATGAACCGGGGAATTTGGCAACTATTCTCCCGAGTCCAGCTTTAGCCTCATCAAGGGTAGCGAATGATTCAGCGCTGACACGCAGGAAGCCGTCGGGCCCGCCAGCAACCTCCGGATCATAGCCCAGCTTGCGGAGCTTATCCACCATCACAAGGGCATTATCCTCACCCTGGAAACTCCCTATTATAATCATGTACCTGTACTCTTCCACAACCACTGCACGTGAGGGACGGGTTGTCTGCCGCACGGTAGCCACTGTAGCGGACGGAGCTGATTGAGCTGTCATCTCTGAGCCGGACGGAGCTGAT
>DCSU01000031.1:0-21634 GCA_002325785.1 Bacteroidales bacterium UBA1458
TGCAATGGAATAGGAAAGACTTCCGGGCAGGAAATGAAAAAGAGGTTTTTTTTCTATGGGATCAACCGCAAAGCCTGATATGATTCCATAGGTGGCAGATACAATCTCTCCGTCAAGGTTCATTCTTGCACCGCAAACACCAGCGTTTCCGGGTGCTATCAGGCATGCATGCGGGCACAGGAGGCATCTGAGCCTCTCATCTCCCTCATGTTTTTCCCATAGCCTCATTTAAAATGATATTTTAAGAATTATAAATTTAATGTTATTTTTGTTTACCGGTGTCTGCATTCAAGGTAGTCTTCCGGCAGTTTCACCGAAATTCAAACTTAAACCTGACGAAATGAGTACCAGAAGAGACTTCGTAAGAAATTCTGCCCTTGTAATGGCAGCCATCCCTCTCATTAACACCGACCTGATTGCGTCATCTCAGCCTTCAAAAAAGACCGGGCTTGCCCTATACACCATACGTGACGCCATGAGCAAGGATCCGGCTGCTGCCCTCTCCGAGGCTGCTGCAATCGGCTATAACTGGGTGGAAGCAGCTGACCATAGGGATAGAAAATTCTATGGTTTCACGCCGAAAGAGTTCGGGAAACTGGTAAACAAAGCCGGCATGGCGCCGGTGAGCTCTCACAGCCAGATCAACCCGGAAAACTATGAACAGATGATTGATGATGCTGCTGAAGCAGGCATTAAATACATAATGCTTCCTTCACTCCCGCATGATTGGAGCAGCTCAATAGACGGCTACCAGAGGGCAGCCGACTTCTTCAACAAGGCAGGGGAGAGATGCCGGAAAGCTGGAATTACTTTCGGCTTTCACAACCACCAGGGAGAATTCCAGGAGATAAGCGGCAGGGTTCCTTATGATGTGCTTCTGGAAAACACTGACCCCGGGCTGGTCACCTTTGAGGTTGATCTTGCGTGGATAACGGCTGCAGGTAAAGACCCTATAGCCTATTTCAGAAAATACCCGGGCCGGTTCCAGCTCTGGCACATGAAGGACCTTAGTCCTGAAAAACAGGATGCCACACTGGGTGAGGGGATCATCGATTTCAAACCCATACTTGCTGAGGCTAAGACGGCAGGCATGAAATACTGGTTCCTGGAGCAGGATAACTGCCGGTCACACACACCCATGGAGAGCATTGCAATAAGCCGCAATTATTATCTGAGCAAACTGCTGAAGTAATACAGTACGGACTAGCTTTCCGGGCTGTCAGTCTTTTCCCTTAACCTCAATGGAGTGGCGGTTGCAGAACTGCTCCACTGCCTCCATGATGGAAGCCGTACGTTCGGGATAGGTCGTTCCCATCCTGAGAGTGATCTTCCCGGTTTCGGTTATGAAGTCAATGACAACCGGCCTGAACTCAACAGCCCTGAGTGATGAGGGTGTAAAGGTCACCGGTGGCCTGTAGAAATAATGCCTCAGCACTATCTTGTCATCACCTACAGTGATGTATCGCTGCGTGAAACCCAGTCCTGAAGCTATCATCCAGGCCCCGAACAGGAGGAGAAATAACGTGGCTATCCACGATGTTCCTGCCGAAGCCGTTGTGTCCCTGATGCTGTACATGAACCATATGCTCACTGCAATACATGCCACCCCTACTATTACTCTCAGGGTCCTTCCTGTGGTTGTATTTTCATGCAGTTCAATGCTGTATCTGTTTTCTGCCATTTCCGGAGCTTTGATGCAATGTAATGATTTTTGAGAGACCGTTCCGAATATAAAAATCACTCTGCTGTTTTATTTTCCGGATGAATTATTTACTTTTAATGTTTGTATTAAACTTTAACCACCTGTAATATGAAAGAGCAAACCAAAAAATTCACCAGAAGGTCATTTGTAGGAACCACTGGGGCTGCATTTGCCGGTCTGACAATTCTTCCGAATAATGTCGTCAGCGGTCTCGGACACCGTGCTCCGAGTGATAAGCTGAACATAGCCGGCATAGGTATCGGCGGTGTCGGGGCCACAAATCTAAGGAACGTTGCAGCAACGGAAAATATCGTTGCGCTGTGCGACGTTGACTGGGGTTACTCGAAGAGGGTCTTTGATGCATATCCCACTGCGGAGAAATTCTGGGACTTCAGGAAGATGTTTGATGAGATGGGCAAATCGATTGATGCTGTGATGATCGCCACGGCGGACCATACGCATGCTCTCTCAGCAGCACAGGCATTGACGATGGGTAAACATGTCTATCTCCAGAAGCCGCTGACCCATAGCGTTTATGAATCACGGCTGCTTACAAAACTCGCCGCAAAGCACAAGGTTGCCACCTCCATGGGTAACCAGGGATCTTCAGCTGTCGGAGTTGACCTGGTTCAGGAGTGGATCCAGAACCGTGAGATAGGTGAGGTGACCAGAGTGGAGGCTTTTACCGACCGTCCGATATGGCCGCAGGGGCTGAACAGACCAACAAAAGTGGACAAGGTTCCCAAGACACTAGACTGGGATCTCTTCCTGGGTCCTGCACCGGTAAGGCCCTTCAATGAAATATATCATCCATGGAACTGGAGAGGCTGGTGGGATTTTGGCACAGGAGCCCTGGGCGATATGGCATGTCATATCCTGCATCCTGTTTTTAAATCACTTAAACTTACATACCCGACAAAAGTACAGGCCAGCTCTACTCTGCTGCTTACCGACTGTGCACCTAACGCCCAGACGGTCAAACTGGTCTATCCGGCCAGAACGGCACCGGCACACTACAAGATTGATCTCCCGGAGGTGGAGGTAACATGGTATGATGGTGGTCTTCAGCCAATGAAACCAGAGGGGTGGCCAGCCGGCAGGGATATGAATGACAATGGCGGCGGAGTCATCTTCCATGGGACAAAAGATACGCTCATATGCGGTTGCTACGGATTAAATCCATGGCTTCTTTCAGGCCGGGTACCAAATGCCCCTCAAACCGAAAGACGCGTAGAGAACGCCACGGGTGGAGGACATGAAATGGATTGGGTACGCGCCAGCAAGGAACCGGCAGAAACAAGGGTGTTGACCAAATCGGACTTCTCCGAGGCAGGACCCTTCAATGAAATGGTGGTCATGGGTGTCCTTGCAGTAAGGCTGCAGGGCCTTAACAAGATACTGGAATGGGACGGTGATAAGATGGAGTTCACCAATATTAATGACACCGAAACCATCAAGATTTGTCTGGAAGATCATTTCAGCATTACTGACGGTCACCCGACCTTTGACAGGAAATGGACCGACCCGCTAAATGCAAAACAGTTTGCTGATGAGATGATCAAACACAACTACAGGGCCGGCTGGTCACTTCCGGAGATGCCGGTTTAAGTATATAATCGTAAATCAAATATTTAAAACCTATTACTTATGAAATTATTTAAAATGATGTTAGTACTTGTTCTTGCAGCTTCCTTTGTCTCATGCGGTACAGGCAAAGAGAAAAAGAATGCTGAAAAGAAATCTACTGAGGCTGAGGTATGGACATACCTCTTTGACGGCTCCACCACCCAGGGATGGCGCAGTTACAACAAGGCAACTTTTCCTGAACAGGGATGGGAGATTGTTGACGGCTCATTGCATTGCATCGGCTCAGGCAGGGGCGAAGCAGGCGGTGGCGGCGGCGACATCATCTATGACAAGAAGTATTCAAATTTCCACCTGAAGCTTGAATGGAAGATATCTGAGGGAGGAAACAGCGGTATATTCTATCTTGCCCAGGAGGTGCCGGAATGGGAGATTTACAGGACAGCCCCCGAGATGCAGGTGCTCGACAACGACCGTCATCCTGATGCTGAAGCCGGCAAAGACGGCAACCGCAAGGCTGGTTCACTGTATGACCTGATACCGGCAGTGCCCCAGAATGCAAAACCTGCGGGAGAATGGAACACTGCCGAGATAAAGGTATACAAAGGTTCAGTATGGCATATCCAGAACGGCGAGACCGTGCTTGAATACCACCTTTGGACTCCTGAGTGGAATACACTGGTTGCCGGAAGCAAGTTTCCGGAACTTAATCCTAACTGGGCCGTCGTTGCAACCGAGGGTTACATAGGTGTTCAGGATCATGGCGATGATGTCTGGTACAGGAATATACAGATCCGCGAACTTTAAACTGAACGTTAACTGATACAAAAAAGGGCGCCCGGTAAACTGAGCGCCCTTTTTATAATGGCAATATCAGCCCTGTGGATTTCCTTTTAGTCCAATTTCGTCGGCGGCTTCGCGCATACCCGCTATAGTGTCTGAAATAAGATCATTGAGCTCAACGCCGAGGCGGGTGGCGCCCTGTTCAATGACACCACGGTCTACACCGGCTGCAAACCTCTTGTCTGTCCATTTCTTGCGTACCGACCTGGCCTCCATATCAAGGACGCTGCGTGAGGGCCTTACCAGAGCACTGGTGGCTACCAGCCCGGTCAGCTCATCGATGGCAAAAAGAGTCTTTTCAAGGAGTGTCTGAGGCTCTGTGTCTGAGCATATCCCATAACCGTGGCTTATTACCGCCCTGATGTACTCCTCCGGCCAGCCCTCTTCTCTCAATATCTTTTCAGTCATGGTGCAGTGCTCTTCAGGATACATCTCGTAATCGAGGTCATGTATCAGTCCAACCACCCCCCACATCTCCTCATCCTCGCCATGTTTGCGGGCCATGTACCTCATGACCGCCTCTACCGAAAGAGCATGTCTGTACAAGCTTTCAGTTTTATTGTACTTCAGGAAGAGCTCCAGCGCTTCTTCACGTGTTGGTTTGATGCTTATCATAATCTTAGTCTTCAATCTTCAGTCTTCAGTCAGCAGCCAGGCAGTAGGCAGTAGTTATTAATTATTAATTACTAAATTTTAATTATTATACTACCGGGTTTTTACCACCTTCATCGCAATACTTTTCCCTCCCTGATTAATCCTTAGCGTGTAAACTCCTCCGGCAAGATGGCGACAGCCAAACGGGATCCTGTTTCTCCCGGGTGTCATCTCAGGCGCTGATCTCAGCACAACCCTTCCGCCGGAGTCAATAAGTTCAATGATCATACTATGCCCGCCCTCATGATCAAGTTCCAGAACAAAGCTCTCCCGGAAGGGATTGGGCAGGATCTTCACAGATTCCTCCCTGATCTCATCACCTGTCCCTGATTTAATGAATGAGACGTATGCCGTGTCATTGCCTGCGTATCCGTCCTCCGGCAACCGGCTCATGATATAGATCATATAGCTGACATCAGGCTGCAGGTTGCTTTTTTGGGTGAAAACTACGTCAACAGTGTCGCCCGGATCAATCTTGGTGAAGAAGGTCTCGTTAACCTGTTCTCCGTTGTTTATCCTGTAGGCCAGAGGAAAGCTTGTGAGGGCATTCCTCCCGAAGTTGATGACCCGCCCTGAAATGGTGACATCAGTAAGCACAGCCGATGCCGGAGGGGCATAGACGGAGTCGATGCTCAGGTCTGCATCCAGGAAAGATATGTCCGGAAAGGTAATGTGGTCAATCCAGGCGGCATCGTTTCCGCCGGAGAGAGAGACATCCTTCCTGTAGACCCACTCGAGGTAATGGACCCCGGGCTGTAACACTTTCCTCCGGAGGGCCCAGGGTGTGTCTCCGGATATCTGCATGTCTGCAATGCTGTCAATTCTGAAGATGAGTTCATCATATACCGGTTCAGATGATACCCGTGAATAGAATGAGAGAGTGTCTGCTACAGGGTTATTTACATAGATAGAAAGTATGGTCTCAGTCTTGTCAGGAATGTTTCCTGACCTGGCCGAGTGGGTGTTCTCGTAAGATGATGAGGATGTTATGGTCCACGGATATTCCTCTTTCTGCAGCCATGGGAAGACGTCAAACCTGTTGCCCTCCCATGTCTCGCGGGTTTTGCCTGTTCTTAATGTCCAGGCCCCCTTTGCATCATAGCTGCCGCATACGAACTCCACCTCGAAGGGTAAAAGGGTCCCGGAAGAGGCAAGGTCCGAGATAACTGCCTCAAAACTTACCACCTTATCTTCACCTGGCTGAAGAGTCCCTGATGGCAGTACCGGCTCATCAACCGACAGCCATGGTCCTGATGGTATGACTGTTACCTGTCCGCTGGCAGCGGACGATCCTGCATTCTTAATGCGGATATCCAGGTTAACTGTCTCTCCCGGATCAGGCAGGAAATTGGAGTTACCAGTATGAGTATCGTCATGTACCGCAGACATAATCTTCAATTCCGGTGCATTAAGGGTCATGTCGATCCCGAAATTGTATTCTTTGTCATTGTCAGTCAGGCTCAGGAGCAATGATGCCAGTTCTCCGTCCTCAACCTCATCGGACACACTGAAGGTGAATTTTCCCGTTATGGTATAAGATGCTCCGGGAAGCAAAGCCCCAATACTTGCTGATGCTGCTCCGACTGTTATCGACCCGGATGTTGCCGCAAGGTCTGCAGAGAGGTGAAAAGAGGCTGTCTGGCCTATGTTCCTGACGATAACGGTGAGATCAATCTCTTCACCGTAATCGGGTTTGCCGTCCCCGTTGCCTGCGGAATCATCAAGAAAGACACTCTGGAGGGTTATGAATGGTCCGTTCACCGCGCCAAAGTAGATCGTTCTGATCAAGGGCAGCATATTCTGCCCTGTCACCACAAGGAGGCATGAATCTTTCACCCCGGCTGGCACTGTAAGGGAGACGTTGCCCGAAGGGCTTACAAACTTTGCATCCCACAGTGTGTCAAAGTCGGTAAGTGCGGCATAGGAGAAGGGGGTGGTAAAAAAGTTGAGCGCCTTAAGTTCCTGCGGCACGGTGTCGGAAAGCTCGATGTTGAAGGTGTCAGGTCTTCCTATTACGGGAGAGAGAGAAGGGTCGCCCAGAAGGATATAAGTCTCCCAGTAGTATTTCTTGCGTGGACTGGTGCTTGCGGAGACCGACATATTTCCGGAGAAGTTAATCTGGCCCATGGTATAAAACCACTCCCCCGGAGGCTCGCTATGGGAATGAAAGAACCTGTCAAAAGCCCCGTATCCTGTAGTCTCAAATGTGTTGTCAAGTCCTGGTGTACCGGGCCCGACAGCCCAGAAATAGTCGTCTACCCAGTAGGAGTCATTTGTGCAGCCAATGTAGCCTATAGCTCCTTTTCCGGCTGTTGCAACCATGGAGGTACCCAGGCATGGAGTGACGTTGATCTGGGCAGTACGGCATGCATTGGCTACTATCAGGGGATATTTATTCTCGTTGGTAAGTCCGCTCACCATTGGTGCCTTTAAAACCGGATCGCTGAAGCCGGAGGCTTCTCCATGTCCTGTATAGTTCAGTATTCCAAGGCCTCTGTTGAACATAACCAGGAGAGAATCGTCCTTCAGCGGAGATTCAGGATAGAGCCACCTGACAGCATTCAGTGAGGTGTCCTGGCTGAGATAGTTTGAATAAATGTACTTCACCTGGCCATTCATATAGAGCTCAAAACCGGCGGCATTTCCTGCGGTAGCAAGGGCTCCGGCCCAGAAATTATTGGAAGGATCATAATTGAATGACTCGTAATCAATGATTTTTTTGACCATCCCTCTCATCTGGGCAGTGTCAGAGGCCGGAAGCCTTCCTATGAAGAGGTCCGGTATATAGTCACCCTCACCGTCAAACTCGCCGTAGTAGAGGTCTGACACATTTGTTGTGCCTCGCGAAGTCGGAATAATTGCCGGGTCACCGGCTATAAGGAGATACTGAACAGGATTGCCTTCAGAAACGGAGCTT
The DNA here is from genome assembly GCA_002325785.1 of Bacteroidales bacterium UBA1458. Classification (GTDB taxonomy): domain Bacteria; phylum Bacteroidota; class Bacteroidia; order Bacteroidales; family VadinHA17; genus SR-FBR-E99. The sequence continues at coordinate 7,701 of DCSU01000031.1, forward strand.
GAGTATACTTCAGTTATTCTCCTCTTAAGATCAGCATAGACCGTATCCGCAGGTCCGGTTTTCCTGTAGATCACTGTGCTGCGTATTCCCTTAAGCATCTTCCACCTGACGAGAGGAGTTATCTGTTTACTGAATGATGAATCGGTAATGATGATCATCCGTATAGGTTTGTCTGTATAACCCGTTATATATGCGTCAGATGCATATCCCCCCTTGTCATAGTCCGGTATTGCCGGTTCATCGCCCTTGGCAGGCGATGGCTCGAAGTGTATATCCAAATCCATGAAAGTGATAAGGTCAACGAAGCTGCCTTTTGGATCGTAAAAAGCCGGGTAAACCGCAATATTGGCCAGTCTTCGTCCTCTGTGGATACCTTCATAGGTTACCACCACTGTATCATGCAGGATAATTCCACTGGTGGCATATGAGGTTTTGTCCTTAATGGTTACCTTTTCATCCTGTGCTTCGTTCTTGGTTCTGGCCGGCTGTACGGGAAAGAGTTCGGCATTAGCTGATCCCTGGTCTGCAAACCTGATCCTTCGCGATGTCACACCGGAAAGAGAGATTCTAACATTCATTCCCGCAGGAACCTCAAGCAATCGGCTGTAAACGGGCAGCTCGGGCTTTCCTGTTTCTGAAGTGTAATGATGACCCGGAAGATGCATCCGCAAATATTGGCCTGACGGATCAGAGATTCTCCTGAACCGGGGCTCTGCGGTCCGGTATGACATGGCTGATACCATGTCTGAGGCATTTCCTGCGTCCCTGTCACCGGCAGCCCTCCCCTCAAGGGCCTGCGTCCTGTCACCGGCAGCCCTCCCCTCAAGGGCCTGCGTACGGAGACCGGGCCAGTACACCAGCATAATACCTGCTGTCAGCAGAACAATTGCTCTGTGATTTACCCTCATAACCTGAATGATGAAGCCAAGATAATTAAAATATGTCTCAAATCGGATGCCAAAAGGGGTTGCCGACTTATTTCAAATTGAATTTGTATATTTAACTTTTAATTCAGGGTAATTGTTCAGGGAATGAAGAAGGAACTTCTGCTTGTTATCTTCCTTTTTGTATTTTATTTAACAGCGAGTTCGCAGGTAAACCGTTCCGGCACGCCCATGCTCAGCTGGTTTGATGCTGCGGCAACTCCAGGTGATCTCCTTAACCTGTGCATTACGATGGATAAGCGCGGGGTGATGTTCTTCGGGAACGAGTCAAACGGGATAGTGACATATGACGGAACCAACTGGAAATTGATACCCATGCCCGCACCTCAGCGGGTAAACGCGCTGGTCACTGATCACAGGGGGGTGGTTTTTGCAGGTGGTGATTCGGATTTCGGTCTCCTTGAGCCTGATAACAGCGGCAGACTGAAATTCAGCTCACTTACCGGCCTGATAAGGGATTCCACTGCAAGAAGCAAGGTAGGACCCGTTTTGTCAGTTACCGCTGACAGCAACAAGGTATTCTTCATCGACGGAAGGAGACTCTATTTATACGATATTGAAGGCGATTCAGTGTCGGTGACAGATATGGAGAAGAAGCATGGCCTGAAGAACGCAGGCACAATGCTTTCTATTGATTCAAAGACTTTCATTGCCGATGACAGGGAGGGACTTTTCTGGTACAAGGATGGCAAACTAACTCCTCTTCCGGGAGGAGAAAAGATCAGGATGGTCAATTTTGCCGGACTGCTCCCTTATGACAGGGATAACATCCTGGTTGCAACTGAGGAGCGTGGAGTGGTTCTGTTCAATCATCGGACCGGGGTTCTGAATACCCAGTTCCTCACCAGGGATGACAACAACAGGATCATTAAAGGCCCGGTGACAGCTGTTACTCTCCTGCCTGGCAATATGATAGCAGTAGGCCTGGCAGCCAGCGGGGGAGTCATTATATTCAGCCATGAAGGCCAGTTGTTGCAGCAAATCTCTGATGCCACCACAGATATCCGGGAGTCAACGGTGACATCAATGTATTGTGATTACAGATCCAATTCCCAGCTTTGGTTCACTACCCGGGGATTCATTAACAGGGCCTATATCTCGCTGCCCGCCTCTGAGTTTGGCAGTGCAACCGGTTTAACATCAGTAGTTTCCGGGCTAACAGAGTTCGATGACTCGGTAGTTGTAGCATCTGATGGAGGGCTTTATAAAAACTACTTGGACAAAACGGGCACGGTACGGTTCAGGAGACTGGAGAGGCCTGCCAGAATGGTTAATGAGATAGTCAGTGCAGGACTTCCTGACGGAACCGTGCTCCTGGCAGCTTCAGCCGATGGTCTATGGCAGACAGACACCAGGGGGAAGGCCACGCGAATACTCAGCGGTGTAAACCTGACCGCCCTTGGTTCAGGTATTTATGACCCGACATTGCTGGTTACAGGATCAAATGACGGTATCATCAGGACGCTGAAATACTCTTTTGAGGAGTGGCGCACCGTCAATCCCGGGACCAAGGGAGAGCTTGATGGTACAATTGAGAAAATTATTCAGTTGCATCGGGATGAATGGTGGATTCTCACATCGTCACCGGCATCGCTTACGCGTATGCAATCTGGCAACTCCGACACCCTGTTCATTAACTACGGCAGGGAGCAAGGCCTTGCCTGTGACACACTCAGCCAGATTGCCTCCGTCGATGGCAGACTTTATGCCTGTACAGGAAAGGGCGTGTGGCGATATGACGGAACGAAGGACCTCTTCGAACAGGACAGTGACCTTATCGGTAAGGGGTTTGACAATGTCCATGTAACCAATCTCATCAAGACTCCGGAAGGCGACATCTTCATCGCTGGATTTGATACCCGGAATTTTAATGCGCTGGTATCCACCACCAGTCAGGGACATGTAATATTCAGGCGGCAATTCGACTTTCTGCCCGACCTTGCCACCACAGGAATGGCATATATTGACGGAAATATATGGATTGCAAAGGGAAAAAGCCTTTTCATCATAGATAAATCAAAGCTGGGATTCAGCTATGGAACCTTCAATACTTTCTTTACCCGCATCATTACAGGTGGTAATAAGGTGCTGATGGAAGGATCGTTTTACAGCCTTTCACCCGGAGGAGCAAGGATCCCCACATTTCTGCAGCCAGAGGAAGATGGAGTATCGCTGAGGCATACAAAGAATAATATCACCCTTAACTGGACAACAACCTCCTATGTTGAGGAGGCAAAGACCGAGTACCGGTATCGGCTTGATGACTTTGACTCCGACTGGTCAGGGTGGGAGAGAAGGACCACCCGAGATTATACCAATCTGCCTTCGGGAGACTACACCTTCAGGCTGAAGTCAAAGACCATTTCAGGTCTTGAGAGTGAGGAGGTAACCTACGCCTTTTCGGTCAGAAGGGCCTGGTATGCCTCCCTGATAGCAATGGTACTATATTTTATGGCTGCAGCCGGGCTGATCTACAATGCTGCGAAATTCTATGCAGGCAGGCTGAATACCAGGAAACGGAGGCTCGAAAATATAATGAGGCAGCGGTCAGAAGCTACTGACAGGGCCAAAACCGAGATGGCGGTTCTGGAACAGTATGCCGGCAGAATTCAGCAGGCACTCATGCCCTCTGAAAAAATACTTTATGATGCTGTCCGCAACAGTTTTATACTGAACAAGCCTCGTAACAGCGTCAGTGGCGACTTTTACTGGATGGTACGCAGGGGCGATAGTTTCTTTGCAGCCGTGGGGGACTGTACCGGCCACGGAGTCTCCTCGGCCTTTACAACCATGATGGGACTCTCATTTCTTGATGAGATTTGCAACCGGCAGATTATTCTGAGGACATCAGTTATAGTGAGCGAATTCCGGAGAAAACTGGCCGCTGCCCATAAGAGAACCGGCAATCCGGGAGAACAACCGGCCACGGTTGACCTTTCGGTGCTGTCGATCGATCGCATGAATAGTTCCATATGTTTCTCGGGAGCCGGCACCCAGTGTTACAGGGTGAGAGAGATGACCGAGGAGGAGATTGCAGCATGGAAGAGCGGTGGATTGAGTGATGACGAGGGTATCCTTGCAAACGGGAAGTCCATTCTTGAGACTGTCAACGGTGACAGGTTTCCGGCCGGGATACAACCTAAGAGTGATCAGGAATTCACCCAGCATGAGTGGAAACTTGAAAAGAATACCTCATACTATCTCTTTACCGACGGGTATGCCGATCAGTTTAACGGCGTCAGCGGAAAGAAATTCATGAAGAAGAACTTCAGGAAGCTGATCCTTGACATTCAGAATTACCCAATGAGCAAACAGAAGGAGATGCTTGAGGAGCGCCTGAAGAGCTGGATGGGGTCAGCGCAGCAGACAGATGACATTCTGATTGTCGGATTTAAAATTGAGTAACGCTACTCAGCTGCCCTGAACTCATCACTAAGCCGGTAAAAAATCCCTTTTTCACTGGCCTCATAGTCAATTATCCCGCACAGAATGAAATCAGACAGTATCTTTTCCGCTGTTCTGGAGTTGATGCCTGCAAGAGTCCTGTACCCCGGAAATGTGATCTTTTCTCCTCCGCGCAGATGGTTGAGCAGCAGATTTTCCTTTTCCTCAAACTTCAGCAACAGCCCCCGTGAATTGACGCTGCGCCTCCACACCTGCTTGATGACCCTGTCAGCCATGAAGTTCTGATCACGCTGCCTGAAATAGGATTTCCACCTGCCAGCCTCGTCTTTGGCCTTCACCGGTATCCTCGCGCTTTTCGGAACATCGATTTCCAGGATATTTTTTCCGTTGATGGTATGGGTTCTGGTGCTGATAACCACCTCCGGATCACAATACAACCTGGCAGCCGCATCAATCATGTAAAACTCTTCATCTGAACTGACCCCGGCAAGTGAGCCGTTATCTCTGACCCCGATAAGCAGCTTGCCTCCGTCACTGTTTGAAAAAGCCGAAAGGGTTCTTGCAATCTTGCGGGGATCAGAGATGCAGTACTTAAAGTCAAGATTCAACCCCTCACCCCTGGCAATAAGGTTATGAATGTAGCGTGACATATTGATCCTGATTTTTTCTGCTGCAGGGCAGCAGCACTAAAATAAGACAAAATATTTGTATATTGGTTCAGACACTTTGAATTAAAAAATCTTGAACATATGAAACGAAGAAACTTTCTGAGATCAGGTCTTGCAGGAGCTGCAGGGCTGGCCGTCCTTGACCGCTCAGCCATTGCCGGCGACGTAAACAGAGGCAGCAATGAAATTATATACCGGACCCTGGGAAAAACAGGGTTGCAGATTCCCGTTGTCAGCTTCGGGGTGATGAGATCGGACAACAGCTCCCTGGTGAAGGCTGCCTGGGACGCAGGAATCAGGATGTTTGATACCGCCCATGGCTATATGAACGGAAGAAACGAGGAGATGCTTGGCAATTACTTCAGTTCTGTGCCCCGCGACTCGTTTGTCATTGCAACAAAAGTCAAACCGGCAGGTGTTGACCAGCGGACGGGCCTTCCCTCGAAGGAAACCACTGCCCAGGATTTCCTTGCAAAGTTTGATCTCAGCCTGCAGCGACTGAAGATGGAATATGTTGACATCCTCTATATGCATGCTGTTGACAGTGTGGAGATGGTCCGGCACAAGGAGATAGTAAATACCATGCTTGATCTCAAAAAGGAGGGAAGAGTAAGGTTTATCGGCATCTCCACCCACAAGAACGAGCCGCTGGTCATCAATACCATGGCTGAGGACGGCATCTGGGATGTGGTGCTCACATCATATAATTTCAAACAGACCTATCTCGGTGACATGAACAGTGCCCTTGAGGCAGCAGGTAAAGCAGGCATGGGCGTTGTGGCCATGAAGACGATGGCAGGAGGATGGCTCGACAAGGAGAAGACCCGGGCTGTGAATCCTCAGGCTGCCTTGAAATGGGTGCTTTCAAATCCGAATGTACATACCACAATACCAGGAATAACGGCGTTTGACCAGCTTACCGCAGACCTTCAGGTAATGACTGACATTACCCTCACCGCTGCCGAAAATGATGATCTCCTTGCCGGCGGCTCTTTCCAGGGTCTTTACTGCAATGCGTGCAGCAATTGCAAACCGGGCTGCCCCAATAATCTTCCGATTCCGGAACTGATGCGCGCATACATGTATGCCTACGGTTACGGAAACCTCGGGATGGCATCGGAACTGATAACAGAGACGGCTGTCGACGTTGATCCTTGTGCAGGCTGTGATGCCTGTACGGCAACCTGTGTCAAGGGTTTCAATATCAGGGAGAAGATAACGGACATCTCACGTCTTGCGAGTGTTCCTCACGACTTTTTTGCATAATCAGACTTTATCATGAAGACAATAAAGATTCATTTAATAACCGCATTGCTTATCGCAGTCTCGTGTGTCGCCCCTGCACAGGGGCTTTTTCCTGTGTTGAAGGGATACAAGTCAGTAACTGATTATCCGGTTTATACTCCGGATGACCTGTGGAACTATATCAATGGTGCGGCAGATGCATACCTGGCTCTCGGGTTCATTGACCTCAATATTACTGAATACACAAAGGGGAGGAACACCATCAAGGCCGAGATATACAGGTTTGGCGAGGACGCGAGGGCCTTCGGAATGTACTCCATGGAGCGTTCCCCCGGATATAATTTCATTCAGGCCGGCGTTCAGGGGTACAATGAAGAGGGTGCTGTTCACTTTTACAAGGACCGGTATTATGTCAAGGTTATGACTAACTCCGGTTCCGGAAAGGTGAATGAGAAGATGAAGGAGCTTGCCGGCATGATAGCGGGGCGGATTGAGGGAAAGAATGAATTCCCATCACTTCTGAAGCTCTTTCCTGCGGAGGGGCTGCTGAAGAATCAGGAGACCTACCTGCTCGAGAGCGTGCTGGGCCATGAGTATCTGAGGGGAGCCTTCAGAGCTTCATACGAATTGGCCGGCGACCGGTTTGATATATACCTTTTTGACTGCGCTGACAGCGACAAGGCTTCATCTATGGCTTCCGGGCTTGCCGGTGATGCATATGCGCCGGGGGAGGAAGTATTCAAGTATGCTTTTGAGGATGGATATAACGGCGTGCTTCATATTGCGCAGCATGGAAACAGGCTGGTAGTAGTCAGCGGACTCGGCTTTGAAAACACAGCTCTGGCAGAGCGTTACATTGGGCTGATGCTTTAACACTAAAGCTAAGTTTGGAAAATAAAAAAAAAGGTGCCTCAGTTGCGAGACACCTTTTTTATTCTACTCAGCCCTGTTTACTTGAGCTGGAAGCTTATAGGAACGCTGTACCAGACGTTGACGGGTTTACCGCCCTGTTTGCCTGGTTTCCATAGCGGGAGCATCTTGATGACCCTTATAGCCTCCTCGTCAAGAGACGGGTCAACGCCTCTGACTACAGATACCTGGTCAACGGTGCCTTTGTAGGTCACGCAGAACCGCAGTATGACTTTGCCCTGGATGTTATTTTCCTTGGCAAGTTCCGGATACTTGATGTTGTCATAAATGAACCTGAAGAGCTCAGTATCCCCTCCCGGGAACGAAGGCATCTCCTCCACTACGACAAACACTTCCTGCGGTGCCTCTTCCTGCACTTCCTCCTGTACCTGTTCAATGACTTCCACCACTTCAGCGTCAACAACAGTCTCGGCCACGTCGTCAGCGGTCATGAACTGTGCTGCCTCATCGGGTTTGACGGAGTCAACCACCACTGGAGCCACATACTTGACAACCGTCTGCTGTTCTGTTGGCGGCGGTGGAGGCGGCGGTGGAGGAGGTGCGGCCTCTTCCTGCTGGAGATCATTGGCCATCTCGGCTATGATCTCGTTTGCATCCCTGGCTTTTACAAGTGCAATATTCTTGGCCCTGATGTAAGGTACAATCACAGCCGTAAAGACAATTGCAAGGCCAATGATCATAGAAATGACCATTGTCCTGGAATATTTCCGACGGAGGTCATATGCTCCGTATTCCTTATTCCTGTGCTCGAAGACTATGTCATCCAGGCTGGGGTAATGTTTTTTATCTTTTGCCATATCAGTCTCCTTCTATTGTGCTGATCCTGAGGCTGTGACCGGGGCAATGCCAAGCGCGGCATTAACCAGGTTTTCCTCAATCCAGCTGATGTCAGTAAATGTGTATCGGGCAATGCCGACGATAGACATCTCGTCAATGATATCGACGAAGTTTCTGTATTTAGATGTCTTGTAGGCTTTTATAAGAACGATAGGCCCTGTATCATCATCCTTTTTCAGCTGACTGATGGCACTTCGCAAAGAGTCCTGTCTGATATCTATCACACCTGCGATAACATCTTTTTCAAACTGGTCTATCTTACGGAAAAGTGCCCTGTTTCTGTCAAGCAATACCTGACGTATTCCGGTTGAGCTGAAGTCGGTCTCCTGGAGCACGGTTACAGCCGGATCGGCTTTACCGGGGTACCAGTATACTTTGTCTTCAGGTCCGAGGATAATGTTGAGAGTACGGCTTTCTGCAATCTTAGGAGGTTCAACAATCTCATCCTTCTTGAGTTTCTCAGGAAGAACGATTTCCATGACCTTCGGTTTGCTGAAAGCTGCGGTTAACATGAAGAATGTGATGAGCAGACTCATGAGGTCCACCATCGGCGTCATATCCACGTGGGCATCACCCTTCTTGGGTTTCTTCTTGCCGCCTTTTGCTTGCTCTTGTTGTTGAATTTCTGCCATCTTACTCGGTTGTTTCCTCTGTTACTACAATTTCTCCCGCTCCTCTAAGATTGGTGATCAGGTTAAACCTGTTCACATTCTTTTCCTGCAGAATATCAAGTACTTCCCTTACGATCGGGAAATCAGTATCAGCATCACCCTTGATCATCGTCTGTACGGAAGGGTTCACCTGGCGGGCAAAGAGAATCCATAATGCAAGCTGATTGTCTGCGGAATCGATCGGAATGCCCTTTTCAAGGGCGGCCCTTTCATCCGAGTCCCTGGCAGCCAGGTAAGCTTTCATATCCTGTATGGCCACACCGAATGATGCACCGTTCCTCTCGAACTTACGCAATTCATCATCGGTAAACTCAATGTTGTATCGCTTGCCCATCTCGGCAAGGACTTTAGGCCTGAATTTCAGTATGGTATCAGGTCCGTTGTCAACATTGAAGAATATCCGGTTGTCCTTTGCGATGAGTACAGTCATAACGTTTGCATCCATCATCGGTTTTTCCGAAACAGAAAAAGGTGTATCAACAGGAGCAACCTCCTGGGGCCTGAACGTCGCTGTCAGAATGAAAAATGTAAGCAGCAACGTGAACAGGTCAACCATCGGCGTCATGTCTATTCGTGGTGACTTGGTTCCTAATTTAATCTTTGGCATGTTTCAAATCCTTTCTTTTTTAAACCAAAAGAATAAATCCGCGAACTAACTTCTGACGGATGCAGCAAAGGTCTGTGTCAGGCTGAAACCTGCTTCGTCAATTTTGAAGACGTAGTCGTCAATTCTTGATGAGAATAAGTTAAAGAATATAATGGCGAGGGTTGAACCGGTAATACCAAATGCAGTGTTCACAAGAGCTTCGGAAATACCTGTTGAGAGTGCCAGAGCATCAGGAGCGCCTGACTGTGCGAGGGCTGCGAATGCACGGATCATCCCTATAACCGTACCGATAAGGCCGACAAGTACGGAGATTGAAGCTATTGTTGAAAGCATCACCATGTTCCTTGAAAGCACCGGAAGCTCAAGTGCTGTAGCTTCTTCAATTGCCTGTTTCATTGATGTGATCTTCTGGTCTTTCTCGAGCTCTTTGTCATGCTGGAGAGCACGGTAACGCGTGAGACCGGCTTTCATGACGTTGGCGAGTGAACCCTTCTGCTTGTCACATGCAACGATAGCGTCTTCGATCCTGTCTTCTGCAAGCATCTGCTGAAGATTGGAGACAAATGCATTGAGTCTGGCTTTACCTTTAACTCTGGAAAGAGTAATTGCCCTCTCGACTGTGAAGATCAAAAGTGTGATGATGATGGTTATAAGGATAGGAACAATAACACCGCCCTTGTACATCAGGCCGAGAAGGTTCCCCTGGAGTGGATGACCCTTGTTATTGCCACCTTCAAAGTTCACTGGGTTACCCAGGACATTTTGAAAAATAAGTATTGCAGCAATCAATGCTATTACAATGGTTAGAGGTGCAAAAAGCGATTGCCATACACCGCTGGACGACTTGGAATTTTTACTCATCTTAGTACTCTTTAGTTGGTTTAATTTTGAACAGTGGACAAAAATAATTATTCTGAAATACTTTTACAATAGTAACAATCAATTAGATGCAATTATAAATTATGTTGCCCCTATTTCTCAAGGATGGCATTATAAACTCTTCTTTTTGTTACAGTTACCTCAATGGACTTGTAACCTTTAGCGCCGATGACCAGAATATCGGATGCTTCGGGCATGACGAACTTGTATTCGCCCCTTGCATTGGTCCATGCTTCAGCAGCGGTATCTTTTACTCTTACCGATGCACCGGGAATAGGCTCGCCTGAGGAATCTGAGATAACGCCTGTGATCTCGTTAGGATGGGCCTTTGGAATAGCGCTCTTCTGCAGCTGGCTGATGTACTGGATGGTCGATTTTGCGGCCTCATTACCTGGTTCAATGGCCAGAATCCTGTTGTTTTCCTCAACAGCCTTGGAATAGTCTCCCATGGTCATGTACATCGTGCTGAGTGAGCTGTGAGCCTTCGTGGCATATTCAGGTGACAGGTTCATCATTCTGTTGTAGTAGGCTTTTGCCTCATCATACCTCTTGGCCTGAAGTGCCTCATAACCCAGGTACCTGAGAGCGTCATGGATCTCCTTCACATATTTAACTGAGTCACTGGAAGCCTGCTTAAGGAGAGCCTGGAATTTCGGCTTCGCCAGCCCCAGCTCTGAATCGGGATCTTTTGCCGAAGCTGTATTGGCCATCCAGAGATAACCCTGCAGATTGTCTGGGTACTTGGCAACCATCTTGCCGAAGATCTCATCGGCCTTGTCAAATGCCTTGGCCTGGTAGAAGGCTCTTCCTACCTGTATGAAGTCGTTCTCACTGTCTTTTCCCTTCTCGAGCAGACGTGACCATGTGGCTGCAGCATCGGCATATCTGCGTGCACCATACTGAACTGTTCCCTTTTCATATATGAGGTTCAGATCCTCTTCATCATTGAAGTAGATAGCCTTCTCATAAGCCTCAAAGGCTTTGTTAAGTTCCTTTTCTGATTGGGCTATCTGTTCCTTGACAGCATTTACTTTTGCCTCAAGGGCGTCAATGTCGGTCTTGGCCTTTTCCTTGGCAGGACTCTTCAGTGTGGGATACTTGGCTTNNCTTGCAGCTTGCTCAACTCACCGGCATCGTTGTCAGCATCAATGACCAGCTTGCTGAAATTCTGATTCTTTCTTGCAAGAATCCTTGAATAATAGATATAGTCCTTCTTGATAAGACGGTCCGCATCAAGGTTGGCAAAGAGCCTGTCCATATACTGCGCGGCAAGGTCGAAATTACCCTCTTCATAGGCAGAATAACCTGCAATACGGTTCATATAGGTCCTTGAGTTGTCGACAGCAAATATCTCCTCGACATTCTTAATGACCTCCTCATATTCCTTCGCATAGAACAGGGCGTTGACATACCTGATCTTTGCAGGGATGTTACCCTTTGTCAGCTCAAGGTATTTCTCGAAGTACTTCTTCGAATCGTTGAACCTGCCTGCCATTGAATAGAGCTGACCCAGTTCCCTGTAGGCGGGGGCATAATTCTGGTCAAGTGCAATAGCCTGCTCATAGTAGGGGATGGCAGCCATGAGGTTGCGGCCCTTGACATAAATACTTCCTATTTTCATGTTGGCTGCCGGAGACTGCAAATCCCAGTCCTGTGCCAGGTTATAGTTCTTTATTGCCTTTGAACCGTCATTAACAAGAATGTATATGTCACCGGCAATTATATATACTTCGCTGTTCCTCGGGTCAATCTTCAGAGCGTGCCTGATGAATGGAAGGGCTTTGCTTGTGTCAACCTGCTCGAAGCGGATATAAGACTCGGCAATTTTTGCCAGCGTATAGGCGTAGCCCTTTGGGTTTTCTATCTTGGTGACTTTTTTGTAGGGAGGCAGGAGACTGCTGGCTTTCACCCTCATCTCTTCAGCCTTTGCGTCATTACCCTTGTAAAAGGCTATCTTGGCAAGACCCACATAGTTGATGGGATCAGTGGCATTGGCGGCAATACCTTTATTGAATATATCTTCAGCTTCCTTGGTTGCTACGGTGAGCGAGTTGGAAATTGTATCGGCAAAATAGTTCAGCAGGGTATTCTCCCCATAATGGTAAAAATTGAGGCTGTTTGCCGGCTCACTCTTGATAAGTTGCTGTAACATAGCATCTGCTTTGTCATACTGTTCGTTCTTTGTAAACGTAATGGCCTCCTGGAGAGTCTGAGCCTTCAGTCCGGGGCCGAAAAACATGCAGAAAACAGCTGCTGGCAGCAACGCCAGTTTAAAACTTCTCTTAGTCATCGTTATCAATTTTTAGTTACTCATTTTTTACCTGTATAATTCTGATCGGCATTGTAGCGGGTACAAGACCCGACTTAAGTATTATTCTCTGTCCCTTTTCTCCTGCAACAAAACTTACAAATCCCGAGCCAAGTCCTGAAAATGACTCTCTCGAGTGCATATTGACCTCTCTTACAAATGGATACGATTTATCGTAAATTGAGCCCTGTTCGGGCAGATAAAATGATGATTCATCAAGATACGGCTGTGAAACCGCTGCCACCTTAATCTTTCTGAGAAAGCTGAAGCTGAGAGAATCATCCATGTCACTGATCCAGTTAACACTGACAATACCAAGGGCTCCAGGGCTCTGCGAGACATAATCGATCACCTCAGGGTTACTGTTCACAGCATAGAAGTTTGGGGCAAGCTGCTGCGAAAGATCAAATTTCTCCCTGAAGTATCTTATATTGCCAGAGCGGACGTTGTCAAAGACAACACTTATCGGACCCAGCTTCGACTTTGGGTTGATCTGATTCCAGTCGGTAACCCTTCCGGTAAAGATGTCCTTTACTTCATTATAAGTAAGAAGTGAATCGGCGTTTCCAGGGTTTAGTACCAGGGCAAGGGCGTCATGGGCGACAACTGTTGTACGTACTACAGTCTGAAGAGCAAGCAGGGTCTCCCTTTGCTCGTCTGAGGGGGTCCATGATGAGACAATGACCTTTACAGAGTCGTTAAGAAAATCGGCCACAAGTTCATTTTCAGCTTTATAGACAGGCTCTACAAATGCATTCTTGTAAAAGGTGGTAAAGGTTCCTACCTCAGCATCAACTATTGGTTGAAATGACTCATCGGCCCCAATTCTGATGTCACCAGAGGTTGGTGTTTCACCAAGGTTGACAGTTCCTTTGTTCTTGCAGGCGTTAAATGCAAACGCAGTGATTATCAGGATAACACCAGTGATTACTGCGATTTTATTTTTTGATATGATTCCCATCCTTCCCGCTTTTCAACTAACTATGAGCCACAATATTAATAATTATCTCTCAATTTTGCCTTCCGCTCCTGTGTTAATTTTGCTTCATGACATACAAAAGAGAAGATGCAAAGGTTGTGCCATTATAACAAATGACCCCGAAGGGCCTCCCGGCCCTTCCGGCAGGCCTCTGTTTCTTTACTCATCATCCCCGGAAAAAAAACTCTCCTTTATCTTTTCGTATGATGTAAAAACTCTGTACAGGGCATAAATGAAGAGGGGAGTGGAAATTACAATTCTGAGGGCTTTATCGATATCAAAAAGGTCGGTGGTCAGAATAAATAATGCAAGACCGAAATAGAAGACAACCATTACCGTTCCGAAGATGGCAAAGACCTTTTCGTACATTTTCCTGCTGCTGCTCATCACAATAATTTTATGATCAGCAAATATATAATTTATTCTTTTTTCTGGTGCTTATATGTCAATCAATAACCTGT
>DCSU01000031.1:21724-21844 GCA_002325785.1 Bacteroidales bacterium UBA1458
CCACAGTTCGACCTTGTCCCAGAGCTTGGTTCCCACGAACAGAAGCTTGTTGCCCACTGCGGTAGCAAGCAGCCAACCGGCCTGCATCATACCCTGGAAGCGTGACGGAGCAACCTTTGA
>DCSU01000020.1 GCA_002325785.1 Bacteroidales bacterium UBA1458
GAGGTCCACCCTGCTGTTGCAGCGCCCCCGCCAATTGAACCGGTAAGACTTACCAGGGCAGTTGTGGAACATATTATCTGATCTGCGCCGGCACTGACAGTTGCTGCCGGATAGATTGTAACCAATAAAGCGTCACTTACCGCCGGGCAGGGAGTCGCCGGGTCATTAGTCGTCAGGGTAAGGGTGACAGTACCGGCTGCTTTGTCGGCCGCACTGAAAGTGTATGTTGTTGTCAGGCTTGAAGCGCTGGCGAAAGAACCCGTCCCGGAGGTACTCCATGTTGAAGATGTGGCCGATCCACCCCTGGTTCCGGTTACTGTAATTGAATTTGAGGTAGAGCATACATTCTGATCAGCTCCCGCACTGACTGTTGCGGGCTGGGCAATCAGCACTGACACAGCAGCAGAAAGAGGACTGGGACAAAAAGTTGGCGACACTCCAAAGGTTCTGACAGTATAACTGCCGCTCTCGGCAATGTCATCAAGCACAATAGTACTCGCAACTGCACCGACAACGGCGGCACCGTTCCTATACCATTGGTATGAGGTGATGGCAGGGGGTGTATTAGGGTTGGCAGTCAGGGTAATTGAACTGGTTCCGTCGAAACAGAAATCAGCCGCACTCCTGGTGACGGTGGGCGTATTTGGTATGGGATTAATTGTCAGTACAACATCCACGGCCGGACCGGGACAGTTTCCTGTTGCACCTGAGATCTCCCTTACATAATATGTATACGGTCCTACAGCCGACACAGGAGGGGTATATGTATTGCCTGTTCCCACCTCGTTGGTCAAAGCAGCATCATCATACCAGTGAAGCAATCCGGGATTCGGGGCACCGTTCCTGATAGCCGTAAGTGTGGTAGATCCTCCAAAACAGATATAAACGTCGTCTGCATCAGGAGGAGGAGGTGAGGCTATCAAACGCAACCTTGAAAAGTCAGTCACGGCATCAAGATGGGTGAAAGGGTTGCCTGCGTCATAGGCGTTGCACGGACCCCAGTTGCGCAGAGTAACATCAAATATATCGCCAGCATGGTCATTGACAAAATCGCCTGTATGATAAATAGGATAGGTCTCTGCCATGGGTGTAATAAGCGTCCTGGTAACAAAGTCCCAGACATACTTTATAACCGGTCCTTCAAAAAAGCCTGAAGGAGTGGTATAACCTGCGCCGTTGGGGGTGCCGTCTGGATTGACATGCCAGGTGCCACTGATGGGATCGCCGTCGTTGTCAGTAACCTGTACCATTGTTCCGAAGACATCTATGAAGACATTCGGGATCCCGGCACCGATATGGGTACCGTAAACAAACTGAACAAAACGGGCGTAAATATTAGGCAGGTCAGGCTCAACCGGCAACTGGCAGTCAAACACCGTTTCATCCTCAAAAATAAATGGACCGATATCGTCACCCACACAGAAAAGAGTTCTGGGGTCGTCAACAGGGGGGTCAATTCCCAACCCACCGGTACCCGGTGCAGGGGTTCCATTGTCGCGCTTGTAATTAGGAAGCTGGATGACAATCTGGTTGGTTGTGACATACAGGTTTGGCTGCAGGGTGCCGGTATTATAAAGATATGGGTAAATAGAGACATCCCAGGTGCAGTTGAGTGTGTTATCAGGATAACCTGCATAGGGCTCCTGTGACCTGAAAGTTCCGGAGCCGACACCCCCTATCTCAGTGTAAAAACCGAGTGTACGTGGAAAAGCATTCGGATACTCCCACTGTATCCAGATTTTGGGAAGCGCATAGTGGATACTGTTCCTGTACCTTTTGCTCATTACAACATTGGACTCAACCTGAACAGCTACCACAGGAGCACATATATCAACAGGGACAATTTCTCCGTATAACCCGTTTGCAAAATCAGCTGAAGTGGCAATATAATTGTTCACCGTCTGAACATTGGTGAAATTGGGCTCCACAGGTCCGGTCAGAGACATGCCTCCGAACACTGGATTATAGGAAACCAGTACACTGTTCCTGTTGGCAAAGGAGATAGTGTCAGGCAGCATTATCCTCAGGAGATTGCCAGCTGCAACTGGATTACCGATCATAATTACCGGCACACCCCCTACTGTGATGGTCCATCCGGCAGCGGTTCCGGGATTGGTAATCGCCCTGTCAAACTCAAGTATCAGCGTCTTCTGCCCCGCGTCGGTGAAAGTAATCGGATAAACATTGGTTGCGGCATTCTGAATTACCAGATATGACTGCCCCATAGCTGCATTAAGGCCGAGAAATGCAATGAAAATCATTGCACTTACCCTAAAATGATGCCTTTTAAATGACATCGCTCTGACCCGGAGATCTTGTTCTTTCATGACGGAGATTTTTTTCTTTACTGTACAGGTTCAATAAATCTAAGTTCTAGACTATCTACAAAACGAAAAGGTTGCACCCTTTATTGACAAAACCTCTTAAAAATCAAAGATTTTATTTAGAAAAGGAACAACCTTCACGGGTAAAATATCAACAGAACGAATAAGTTATCAATGAAAAACCCGATAAATATCAGTCTGTGATCAATATTTAGGCAACTATATCATCCTTTTAATCTGGTTCTTTATGTTCTGGGTTAAATACTCTGTTATCCAATGGATTACACTATCTGTCCACCTCTGGGGATGGGTATTGATGATCAGCCTCTCAGGCAGGCCGCCCTGCTCCGCGAGTGCTATCAGTTCAGATGTGTTCCTTATCCGGAACCGGGACCTGAGAAGCAAGCCTTCCTCCGTCATATTCATCATGCTGCCAGATATCGGGGAAGCCTTCCAGTCTCTATATATCCCATTCACTCCGTTGTCATCTGCAGAAAAACCCCTGTCACGGATATCGNNTGTCAGTCAGGTATAATACTTTCGAGACTTCAATGTCGAAATATGGCTCACAGACAATTCCCAAACCTCGGAAATCATAATATTTCCATAACAACCTGTTGTCCACCCCTGAGAGCGGACTTCCATGCATGGAAATTACATTTACATCGGCTAACCGCCTCAGATCTTCGAGATTCTCCTTGAATCTTTCAACTGCAATGCCGGCCATCTCCTCATTTACCTGACCGGCCACCATCCCTGACCGGCCAAATACAGAGGAAAGATCCTNNTCTTCTCCTCATTTACCTGACCGGCTACCATGGCAGCCCGGCCTAATACAGAGGAAAGATCCTCATAATGATATGCTATCTCATGCCCTAGGCCGGCAATTTCACGGATGATTTCATCCTGCTTCAGCCCGCATCCCATCCTGAAATGGAAACTTGCCCTGATGCCGGCAGCAGCCTCGGCCTTCGCCAGCACAAGCGCATTCTCCGGCTTCCTGTCTACATCATGCCTGAGAACTACATAGGTCAGAAACTCTCCTGACACAATCTCTGCAAATCCGTAAAAGCCCGAATAGCGTCCCTTCAGTGCCTTAAGCAACAACTCGTATGTACTGACCGTGAAATCCACCTTCTTTTAAAACCGTTACAAACCGACTGCTTCAGCTTCGATGCCGGGGTTTGTTACCCAAATAATTCTCTATCAATTCAACCAACCAGGAGGTGGGATCGATCGATTCACTCAGGAACCTATCCCTCCTGGCACTCCAAATCTCTTTAATTCCCTGCGTATTCAGCAACTCTTCAATCTTCCGGAACATCATACCTGATTCCTCTGGGTGAAATGCATAGCAGAGCTCATACTTGTTCTCCAGCATATTGGGTACCGAGAGCTTGTGGGCGAAAGAGTTGCACTTAAGCGCCGGGGTTCCGAGAATTGCCGCCTCAGATGTCATTGTCTGGCTGTCGCCAACAAACATGGTTGCATAGAATATCAGGTGGTGGATCTTCTCCGGCGAAATCCTGAGCTGCCATTGCTGCAGTTCCGGATCTATCTGCCGCTCAGTGGTAATATATACCCTCCCGTACCTCTCCAGCAGCCTGACAATAGCGAGCTTCTGTTCCATCGTAAGCCATCGCTCTCCCTTGTCATGATATGCTTTTCCTGAAACGAAACGCAGAATGAAATAGGGCGAAGTAATATCAATTCCCGCTTCCGCAGGAACAGATGGATCAGGTTTGAAATATTGAGGATGAAGATAGAAAAGCTCGTGCGTGCCTTCATAAACGATATCCCTCCTGTGAGTACGCTGATGCGCCAGCGCAGCTGGAGAAACTACCGTGTCAGCGAATGGATGCGCAAAAAGCGAAAACAGCCTCACTGCCTCAGCATCATCATCGTCAAGGAGGATGGACTTCATCCTGTGAAACAGCGATACATGCGCTATTGTGATGGAGGAGCCGATGGCTATGTCGATGTCGTGCTCCCTTACTATCTTCCACAACCGGTAGTTAAAGGCCGCCTGCGACAATCCCTTGAGCCATACCGAATCAAATTTACGGCCTGTGGATAACCATGGTATGCCGAAAGCATCAAGCAGCTGCCGGGCAGATGGTATCTCCTTGACGGTAACGGTCACGTCATGCCCCTTCTCCTTCAGAATCCTGATTGCATGCCTGAAGAGATGGACCTGCCCGGGATGACCGATATCAAACAGTAAATTCATATTATGGGCTTAGTATTCAATCGCGAAGCAGCCTGCCTATCACTGTCTTCCCCGCATATACCTGTTCCCCTTCCCTGACCCTGATCTCACAGTTACGGGGGATGATCATGTCAAGCTGCGAACCCCACCTGATCTTTCCGACTATCTCTCCCTACGAGACCCTGTCTCCTTCCCCGGCCATAACAATACAGCGCTTCACACCTCGCGCGGCAATCTGAACAATGCCGGTCTTGACACCGTCCTCCCTCTCAATAATAATCGTGTTCCGCTCATTTGTAACTGTCGAAGAGGGGGTATTAAGCCCTATAGCTGTCCCGGGTGTATGCTGGATGAATGTCACAGTCCCGTCAATAGGAGAACGGTTCATGTGCACATCAAAGAGGGTCATGGCAATGCCGATGAGGTAGCACGGCTGCGTCAGAAGATCCGTCTTGGTTATCTCATTGAGGTTTGCAATTCTCAGCTTCTTCACCGTTACCGGTGTCTGGTTGACCTCCAGCTCCTTGATATAGATCACCCGGCCGTCGGCCCCTGAGACAATATCATCCGCATCCCCCGGAATAACCCGCTTCGGATTCCTGAAGAACCGGTACAGAAAAAGCAGAATGAAGAGGACCAGTATCAGGAACCCGCTTATAAATGGTACCAGCAACCAGAAGGGGACGGAAACAGTATAGTACAGTATCAGTGTCAATACTGCTCCGGCGAAGCCCAGCAGAAGATTGTCAGTATACAGGAACTTCCTGTTGAATCCTCCTTTTGCCACCCAGAAAATAAAAAGGGCGGATGACATTAAAAAACTTGACAGGATTATAACTAATTTATCCATATGTGGTGTATTTTGTTGGTTTAACCTCTCTTTCGGGCAATATAAAAGGACATGAAAATAAATGCCACTGACGGTAAGGGGTCTGCTGCAGAATAGACCGCCCTGACCCTTTTACCCTTCAACGACCTTAAATATTCCCGCAATCTCATCTTCCCGGCTAACATCGCCTTGAAGCTGAACCAGCTGTCAGTTAGCCAGTTTATCCACCTGACACCGGCAATGTAACTGTCAGGGAAATTAATCTCCAGTCCATTCACAAACCGGTAGGCAATCAGTGCGTAGTTTACTCCGCAAGCTTTAGCCAGTCCCACCCATAGCCAGGTACGGGCATTCATCTCAATCAGCTTGTAACAGCCGTCCTCCGGATCACGTATAAATTCAATCTCGCAAACCCCGGTGTAATTCAGCCCCCTGAGCAGCCTGGCAGAGATTTCACGGCACTCATCACTCTCAATGCTCTCGGCAAACGTAGCTGTTCCGAATCTCCACGGATGCTCCCTCAGCTTCTGCCCTGTCCAGTGACACTTTACCACTCCGTCAATGCAAAATGCAGTGAATGAGACGGTTCTGTTTGAACCGGTGAACGGTATTACAGACTGGGTGAGTGAGCTTGCGGTATCATGCATCTCCTCAATCAACGACAGCTGTGCGCCCAGCTCCGCAGCATTGTATGCCAGCAATGCTTTTGCCTTCATGGATTTGTAGAACGAAAGGCCAAACCGGCCCCGGGTTATCACCGGGTATCTCAATTCACTGGAAACGGCTTCAACGGGTCTCTTAAAATAGCGGGTAGGGGGGATTTGTATGTCCAGCGTCGTTGCAAGATCGAGCAGGTTTTTCTTGTCATAGATCCGGTTGATGATTTCAGGGCCCGGGGTGAGCAGTTTATAAATGCCCCCCAGTCTCTCCCGGTTTCGCGAAAGGGTATGAACAGCATGGTCATTGGAGGGCAACAGAAGCCATCCCTGCAAGCCTTCCTTCACACCCAGATCAGCCAAAAACAGGGCAAAATCATCAGTATCAAAATCGGGTGACCGGAAGAACCTTTTACAGTACCTGGAATACCTTGCTATACAGTTGTTCCTGTCAACTACTATAACCGGAATGCCTGCTTCTCCCAGGGACCTCACATTGGACAGTCCCTGAACGTGGCCTTCAATAATTACAGCTCCCCTGATCGTATTGCTCCCCTTTTCCATCTCTCATTTACTTTCCTTTATATCAGTCACCTGCCAGCCTCCCGCTGTCGGATACAACCGTGCGGTATATTTCTGATAGCCGGCTGTTTACAGATGCGGCATCAAGCCCCAGTTCCATGATCCTTTCCCTTCCTGCTGTCTCAAACTTCTGATCCAGTGCCATGGAAAGCTTCCCTGCAATATCATCCGGATCAAACGATGTGATATGATATCCCTTCAGACCCCGGGTGTTGCTCCGGACATCCCCCACATCAGTGCTGACCACCGCCAGGTTGCAGGCCATAGCCTCCTTCACGGTATTCACCGATCCCTCCCAGACTGAAGTAAGCAGCAGGACATCTGCCGCATTGTAATACCATGGCATCTTGCCATGATCGGCTTGATTAAGGGTAAGAAGAACTGTGTCATCCCGATTCATCCTGCTGAACGCTTCCGAGGCAAGGGCGTAATTCTTTTCCGGTCTGTCAGCATCTGCCGCAAACAATACTATCTTTTTATCCGGGAAGCCAAGGTGACGCCTGGCTTCCTCACGGTTCAGCGGGCGGAACAAATCCGTATCAACCCCGTTTGGCAAAACAATCACATTCGGATTCCCGATCCTTGACTTCATCATCTCAGTCTTGACTATCGTCCTGCTCCAGCGATACCTGCAGAAAAGTCTCAACAGCGGCAGCATATGTGAAGTCCCCAGAACGTCACTGCCCATGAGTGAAACCACCATCCTGTGACTGCCCGCCAGCGAAGCAGCGATTGCCGTGAGGCTGTAATGGGCGTGTACCAGGTCATAANNCAGCCTTGATGTATCTTCTCAAAGGCGGGATATTCCTAAGATAACCAAAAATCCCTCTCCCCGAAATGTAATAATAGTCAATCTCATGACCCTCCAGGCTGAGGGAAGCACCCTGCCGCGCCCCGTGCTTGATGGGCGCGGTCTCGCTGTCAGTACATCCTGCCACCGGGTTATTGCCGCTTAAAACAAACAGTATCCTCACCCTCTTTAAATTATCACGATTGCACCATACTCAATGCATGCTCCAGCCTCAGGTCGTAACAGCCGTTTGATGCGAAATCACCCGCTTCGAAGACCCAACTGCCGTCAACATGCATGTACCGCCCCGGCACCGAATCTACAAGCATCTGGTAAGGATCTGACTGCCCGAAAAAACACTGTATCTCGTTTACCAGGTATCTGCCTTCAAGCTCAAAAAGATCGATGGCCACGGAAGAGAGCCCTGTCCGGTCGGTTACCTCCCGTATAAAATCAAGCAGAACAACCGGAACCTCGTCATAACTCTTGAGAAGTGTTCCGCTCGATTTATTGTTACGCGCTATCTTTTTGTGGGCAAAATATGACTCTCCTATCCTTACACACCTCCACTCATACTCATGGGGAATGAACTCCTGAAAGATCACAAAGCCCTTCTGCGGGTTTAGATAAGTCGTCTTATATTCCATCATTCGCTTTGCAAAGAAGCCTCTTAAGGTAATTGCCTTTTCAACTTTCTTCCAGAGGGATCCCTTGTTCAGTTTGGGGCCGGTCCTGACATTTATCCCGGGTCCAAATGCCCTCTTAACATACTCTGACGCGGCACGCCTGTCACTGATAAAAGTCACGCCGTTGCCAGATGCACCGATATTGGTCTTTGCCACCAGGGGATATTTTTCACGTTTCCCCAGATGACTTCCTGCTTCTTTTTCCGAATAAAAGACGTGCGTTTCCGGATA
>DCSU01000142.1:0-10657 GCA_002325785.1 Bacteroidales bacterium UBA1458
GCATTCTTTACTTCGCCCGGCGCCACGCGCGACCGGACAGGGTATTGCTCCACCGTCTCAAAATAACGGGCAATCCATTCTACAATCCCGTGACCCTGTCTGCGGAACTCGTCACTGTCCATCAACTTCAGCTTTGAACGGCGGAGTCGGCCAAAAGAATGATCCTGTTCTTCTTCACCTCTATCACGCCGCCGGTAATGTCAAACTTCACCTCGCTTCCCTGTTCGTCAGCGATGATAACCACGCCGGCTTCAAGGGTTGAGATGATCGGGGCATGATCCTTCAGTACCTGGAAGGAGCCCTTTCTGCCGGGCACCCTCACAGATCGAATCTCGCCTGAATAGATGCTTTTGTCTGGTGTGATTATCTCAATCTTCACTTCTCGGCTGGTTTGGCATTACTTGCTCTCGGCTATCAGCTTCTCACCCTTTTCTATGGCCTCTTCGATAGTTCCTACCAACATGAAGGCTGCCTCGGGATACTGGTCCACGGCACCGTCAATGATCATGTTGAATCCCCTGATGGTGTCTTCTATTGAGACAAGCTTTCCGGGGATGTTCGTGAACTGCTCGGCCACGTGGAAGGGCTGTGAGAGGAATCTCTGCACCCTGCGTGCGCGGTGTACCACCTGCTTATCATCTTCCGATAGTTCATCCATACCAAGTATGGCAATGATATCCTGAAGCTCATTGTACCTCTGCAGTATCTCCTTCACTCTCTGTGCGCAGCGATAGTGATCCTCGCCAACAATCTCCGGAGAGAGAATCCTGGAGGTAGAGTCAAGCGGGTCCACGGCAGGATAGATGCCCAGCTCAGAAATCTTGCGACTGAGAACCGTTGTGGCGTCAAGATGCGCAAAGGTTGTTGCGGGCGCGGGATCGGTAAGGTCATCAGCCGGCACATAGACTGCCTGCACCGAGGTGATTGAGCCGTGACGCGTTGAGGTGATCCTCTCCTGCATCACACCCATCTCTGAGGCCAGGGTAGGCTGGTAGCCAACAGCCGAAGGCATTCGTCCCAGCAGTGCCGACACCTCTGATCCTGCCTGGGTGAAACGGAAGACGTTGTCCATAAAGAAGAGTATATCCCTTCCTGTTCCCTCACCTTCACCGTCACGGAAGTATTCGGCGACGGAGAGGCCTGACAGTGCCACGCGTGCGCGTGCGCCGGGAGGCTCATTCATCTGGCCGAAGACAAGGGCCAGCTTAGACTCCTTAAGCACATCATGATCAACCAGTTCAAGGTCCCATCCGCCATTCTCCATGTTCTCCATAAACTCCTTGCCGTATGAGATGACATTTGCTTCAAGCATCTCGCGGAGGAGGTCGTTCCCCTCCCTTGTGCGTTCACCAACGCCTGCAAACACTGAGAGTCCGGAATAGGCTTTGGCAATGTTGTTGATAAGCTCGAGTATGACCACTGTTTTTCCCACGCCTGCACCACCGAAGAGGCCTACCTTTCCTCCCTTCGAATAGGGCTCGATGAGGTCAATGACCTTGATGCCTGTGTAGAGCACCTCCTTATCGGTGGAGAGATCCTCATATTTAGGCGGTTTGCGGTGTATCGGGTATCCACCCTTCTTGTCAAGTGCCCCCAGGCCGTCGATAGGCATACCGGTGACATTCATCAGCCGGCCGCGTATCTGTTCGCCCACGGGCATGATTATCGGAAGACCCGTTGCCACAACCTCCATCCCTCGCTGAAGTCCATCGGTTGAGTCCATGGCTATTGCCCTTACGGTTTTTTCTCCTATGTGCTGCTGGCACTCAACCACGAGTATCGATCCGTCGTGGCGTGTTATTTCAAGCGCATCAAGTATGTTGGGCATCTCTGTCCCGGCCGTCTCAAATGTAACGTCAACCACCGGTCCGATGACCTGACTTATCACTCCTGTATTCTTTGCCATCTCTCTGACTTAATTCTGTTTCAATGTTTCTTGATAGTGTTCATTCTAATTGTCTGCCGGTTGCCGCAGCCCGGTCTATTTTACCCTCCCTATGAGGTTAACTGCCATCTGTTTGATCTCTTTCTTCCGTTCGGCATTTACCGTCACCTGGTCAAGCGCCTGGAATGACCTGTTAAAGTAGTCATAAGCCAGGTTTTCTGCCTGAAGCCGTATTTCCAGATCATCATATATTGTCCTCACTGCCTGTACCTTCTCCTCAGGGTCGTGGTTGCCGGCCTCCATCAGTTTTCTCAGCTGGCGGAGCTTTTCGCCTCCGGCCATCTCCATAGCCTTGACAAGCAGGTAGGTCTTCTTGTTTGCAATGATGTCGCTTCCCGTCTTCTTGCCGAACATCTTTGTATCGCCATAGGTATCAAGCACATCATCCTGAATCTGGAAGGCTATCCCCAGGCACCTTCCGAACTCATATAGCAGGTCCTGGTCTTTTTCTGAAGCCTCTCCGATGATTGCTCCTGTCTTCAGTGACGCTGCTATCAGGACTGCGGTTTTAAGCTCTATCATCCGGATATATTCCGTCTCCGATACAACGCCTTTCTTCTCATAATCAATATCGAGCTGCTGTCCGATGCATACCTCTATTGCAGTGCGGTTGAACAGTTTCAGCGTCCTCGGCAGCGCTTTCTCGGGCGCCTGGCCGATACACTCCACTGCAACGAAAGCCATCACATCGCCCGAGAGTATCGCCTGGTCATGGCCCCACTTCGAGTGGACCGTCGGGGAGCCCCTGCGGAGATCAGCCTTGTCGATTATATCGTCGTGTATAAGGGTGAAGTTATGGAACACCTCAATGCCTGCTGCCGGCATCACCGCCTCATCGATCTTATCCTTGAAGAGGTTGCATGCCAGAAGGCACATCACCGGTCTCAGTCTCTTTCCCCCGATGGAGAGAATGTATCTCACAGGGGCAAAGAGTTTGTCAGCCTCGGCTGATACGCCCAGGCTTGTGATGGCCTTGTCTGACAGTTCTCTCAGATAATCGCTGGTGAACATTTCGTTTTTCGTTAACCGTTAAGTGCTTCCGCGCCGCCGACAACTTCAAGAAGCTGATTGGTGATGGCCGCCTGGCGGGCCTTGTTGTACTGCAGGGTAAGATCCCTGATGAGATCGGTGGCATTGTCTGTAGCCTGGTGCATGGCCGTCATACGTGCCCCGTGTTCGGCAGCAAATGAGTCAAGCAGAGCCTTATATAGCTTTATGCGCAATGTCTTGGGGATCAGCTCGCTGACGATGCTCACCTGGTCGGGCTCATAGATATAGTCAGTGGAAACCGCTCCCTTTATTCCTGTGTCTGCCACCGAAACAGGCAGGTACAGCTCCTCGGCGAGTCTCTGCACTGCTGCATTTTTGAACTGGTTGTATACAATCTCTATGGTGTCATACTCGCCGGTAAGGAATAGTTCCGTCAGCCTGTCAGCGACCTTCGCCACCCTTTCAAATGAGAGTCCGCTGTAAAGGTCACTATGATCCTCAAGAATGTTGCACTTGAGTTTCCTGAGGACATCATGGCCTTTCTTTCCCACCGGCATAAACCAGAGGTCGCCACGCTGCATCTGTTCAAGGTATTTATCAGCCATCAGACGCCTGACAGCTCTGATTACATTGGCGTTGAAGGCACCGCACAGTCCCCTGTTGGATGTTATCACCACCACCAGGACTTTCCCCTTGCTGTTTTTTCTCTCTGCATAGATATTCTCGAACTCTGTATCGCGTAGAGCAGCGCTCAGACCTGCCTGTATCTCATTGAGCTTACCGGCATAAGGCCTGAGCTGCACTATGGCATCCTGTGCCTTGCGCAGCTTGGCTGCCGCCACCATCTTCATAGCTGAAGTGATCTGACGGGTTGATTTTACCGAGCTGAGCCTGACCCTTATTGCCTTTAGATTAGCCATTTCCCCTGCCTGTTTTCATTCTACCGAGCCGAGTAACGACCGGCAATCTCAGCTGCAACGCTCTCGAGCACTGTCGTAACGTCATTGTTTATAACTCCATTTTTGATTGTCTCCAGCACGTCACTGTGGTTGGCGCGCATGAAGGCCAGAAAGTCGCTCTCGAAGAGCTTCACTTTCTGCACGGGGACATCCCTCAGGAGGCCCCTGGTGCCGCAGTAAATGATGGCAACCTGATCCTCGACCTTCATCGGCGACAGTAGGTTTTGTTTAAGTATCTCGACGTTCTTTGATCCCTTGTCGATAACCGCGAGAGTGGAAGGGTCAAGGTCAGACCCGAATTTGGAGAATGCCTCAAGCTCCCTGTACTGTGCCTGGTCAACCTTCAGTGTACCGGCCACCTTTTTCATTGACTTGATCTGGGCGTTGCCGCCTACCCTTGAGACAGAGATACCCACGTTGATGGCAGGCCTGATACCCGCATTGAAGAGGCTGGACTCAAGGAATATCTGCCCGTCTGTGATGGAGATCACGTTGGTAGGAATATATGCCGAAACGTCACCGGCCTGTGTCTCGATGATGGGTAATGCGGTCAGTGAACCTCCGCCCTTTACTAAATGCCTGATAGATTCGGGTATGTCATTCATGCGCTGTGCGACCTCATCTGACTCGATGATCTTTGCAGCTCTCTCGAGCAGGCGTGAGTGGAGGTAGAAGACGTCGCCAGGGTATGCTTCGCGGCCTGGCGGACGACGCAGCAGCAGTGACACCTCACGGTATGACACCGCCTGTTTTGAGAGATCATCATAGATAATCAGGGCATCACGGCCGGTGTCACGGAAGAACTCGCCAATTGCGGCGCCAGCAAAGGGTGCATAGAACTGTGCGGCAGCGGAATCGGCAGCGGTAGCGCTGACAATAACGGTGTAGTCCATGGCACCATAACTCTCCAGAGCCATAGCGATATTCGCCACGTTCGAGCCCTTCTGTCCTATGGCCACATAGATGCAGTAGACCGGTTTACCCTTGTCGTACTCACCCTTCTGGTTCAGTATCGTGTCTATGGCGATGGCTGTCTTGCCCGTCTGGCGGTCACCGATGATAAGCTCACGCTGGCCCCGGCCTATAGGTATCATGGCGTCAATGGCCTTCAGTCCTGTCTGAACGGGCTGCTTCACCGGCTGCCTGAAGATGACACCCGGCGCCTTTCTCTCGAAGGGCATCTCATAAAGCTCTCCCGTAATGGGGCCACGACCGTCAATTGGTGCGCCGGTGGTGGTGATGACCCTTCCGAGAAGACCTTCACCAACCATAATCGATGAGATACGGCCTGTTCGGCGGACAATGTCACCCTCTTTTATCTTCTCCGAAGCACCCAGGATAACGGCACCGACGTTGTCCTCCTCGAGGTTGAGCACAATACCCTTGATCCCTGATTCAACAAACTCAATCAGTTCATTGGATCCGACGTTCATGAGACCGTATATATGAGCAATGCCGTCTCCGACCTGCAGCACGGTGCCCACTTCCTCAATATCAATGGCCGTCTGTACTCCTTCAAGCTGTTGCCTTAAAATCTGTGATACCTCTGAAGGTTTAATATTAGTCATATCTATGAATCTTAAATACTATTCTGCGGCATTCGCTGCCAGTGAAAATTCCTTTCTGAATCTGTTCAGTCTGCTCCTGACGCTGGCATCAATATAAGCATCATCTACCCTGAGGATGAAACCTCCGACGATGGAGCGGTCGACCTGTTCAATGTATTCAATACTGCCTTTATCCTTTTCGGCAACAAGGGCTGCCATCTCCTCCTTCAGCTTCGCGCCTACGGGAACGGCGGTGGTGATAGTGACCTGGCGAATACCCCGGTGACGGCGCGTAAGATCAATGAAGTTCCTTGCTGCTGACGCCAGGTAGTCGCCACGGCCATGGCTGAACATCAGTGTAATAAAGCTTACCGTCAGCTTTACACTGTCATCACCTGCCAGGGCCAGGATAATCTCTTTTCTTTTCTGCTGCGTAATAACGGGATTGTTAATGACAGCCTTCACCTCTTCCATAGCGCAGAGATGGCTGACGGTCTTCATGTCGTTGTAGACGCTGTCAATGACGTCACGTTCGAGTGCGAGGTCAAAAAGAGCCTTTGCATACCGTACCGCTATCTTGCTCGAGTTCATCAGTTCAGTTGCGGTTTGCCTCTATCTCGTTAATGTATCTTTCAATCAGCTTCTGCTGCTCGGCGTCGCTCTTCAGTGTTTCGGCCACTACTTTTGACGCCACCTCTATGGCCAGCCTGGCTACCTCGCGCTTCACCTCCGTGATGGCGGTGACCTTCTCGCGTTCAATAAGCTCCTTTGCCCTCCTGACGAGCGCGTCCGATTCAGACTGGCTCTTCTCTTTGGCTTCTGTCATCATCCTTTCATAGGCCACTCTGGCATCGCGGAGTATCTTGTCCCTCTCCTCGCGCGCCTTGCGCAGAATGATCTCATTGTCAGCCTGCAGCACCTTCATCTCCTCGCGCGCCTTTTCAGCCGAGTCAAGGGCATTGTGTATCATATCCTCACGTGCCGTGACAGCCTTCATGATCGGTCCCCATGCAAATTTCCACAGTAGGAAAAGAAGAATGAGGAAGATAAGTGTTGTCCAGAATACGGTCCCGATGGCGGGACTGGCGAGACTGCTTTGTAGTAACATATTATTATGAGTTTTTTGATTCATTTAGAAAGCCTGCAACCAACCGTTGCAGGCTTTGCTTTTTGCTTACTTGATCATTGCGACAACAATGGCAAAGAGGGCTGCTCCCTCGATAAGTGCTGCCGAGATAATCATGGCAAGCTGGATCTTTGAGTAGGCCTCAGGCTGACGTGCTATGGCGTCCATGGCCGAGCCGCCGATGCGGCCGATGCCGATACCGGCACCAATCACTGCGAGCCCTGCTCCTACCGCTGCTAATGACATTACTGCTTGTGCTTCTTCCATAATTTGTAAAATTTAAAACAACTAATTGATATATTGATCTTAATGATGTTCCGCTTCAGCTGTGGCCATCCCGATAAAGAGGGCCGAGAGGAGAGTGAAAACGTATGCCTGAAGGAAGGCCACCAGCAATTCTATACAGTACATGAAAAGTACAAAGAAGATGGAGACCGGCGCTACGGCAACCGACTTGAAGATGAAAATGAGCGACACCAGGCTCAGAACAATGATATGTCCGGCAGTGATATTCGCAAAGAGACGGATCATCAGGGCGAAAGGCTTGGAAAAGAGCCCGATGACCTCAATGGGTATCATAATGGGTAACAGCCAGACCGGGACACCCGGTGCGGCAAAAACATGCCGCCAGTGTGATCTGTTGCCACTGATTTGCGTGATGAGGAATGTGAATAGTGCCAGCACAAATGTGACGTTGACGTTACCAGTCACATTGGCGCCAAAGGGAAAGACGGGCACCAGACCCAGGAGATTGTTCACAAGAATGAAGAAGAATACCGTCAGCAGATAAGGCATGTACTTCGAGTATTTATGCTCACCTATATTGGGGATGGCAATGTCATCCCTGACAAACAGTATAATGGGTTCAAAAAAACCCTGAAGACCGCGCGGGGCGCTGATACCGGTCTTCTTGTATGACCTTGCCATGGCTATCATAAGCCAGAGCAATATCAACGCGGCTACAAACATACCAAAGATGGCCTTGGTTATTGAAAAGTCCAGCGGAGGCTTTGTGCCGTCATGATGCCCCTCTTTGTCAACCCTTACAATCTTTCCGGCATAACTCCCCTCATGGGCAATGGCATAACCAAGATGACTATGGCCGTGAGCAAGCAACCGCGAGGAGAAAATGTGCAGACCCGACGCCTTGTCGTAAATAATCACAGGAAGATAAACGGCTACCTCGCTGCTGTCTTTTTTTGTAAGAATGTGCCATTCATGTGAGTCTGCCACATGCTCCATGATGAAAGAACTGGCATCAAACTCATCATCGTTTCCGTGTGATTTCTTATCCTCCTCCCCACTGCCGGACGAGAGTGCCGGAACAGTTCCAGCCATTAGTCCGAGTATCAGGAGTAGAACATATAAATACCTGGTTTTCAAGCTAATTGTCATTATACAGATCTCCTTTTCAGGACACTGAAGATTGTAAGAAATACAAAAACAGTAAACGCCAAATATAGGATAAAAAACAATATTACTGAACCGGCCTGGTTGTTTTTAAAGATTGCCAAAAACAGCAGGGCAAGAACAAAGGAGAGCAGCATCTTAACTCCCAGAGCCATAAATGTTATAAACACACTTTTTTCCGGTGCGGATTGCTGACCCTTAAAAAATATTAAAAGTGAGATGAAGGCGGTAAGGGCGAATCCTCCGGTGAGAATCAGGGCGCTGACGGGGTTGATCAGGGAAGGAAGGATGGTGCTGAATCCGATGACCAGCAGAGCCATCATCAGGAAGAGAATGAGAAGAATAAAATATTGTTTTTTGGCCCTGGGGGTAAACATTTTATTTGTGTTTAAGGGCCTCCTTTATTATGAGCCACATAGCGGCGGCAACCCCCAGCAGTGACAGTATCACGGTCAGCCATGGTTCTGTGCCTGCCCATTTATCAAGTTTAACTCCGCCCAGTGAACAAAGAATAATTATAACCGCCATTTGTATAGCGATGGTGCTGTAGCGGGAATAGGCCGGGAGGCCCTCCTGTACGTTATTTTTCTCCTTCTTTGGATCTGGCTGTTGTTGCTCCTCCATTGTCACCCTCTTTCATGGCACAGTTACCTGTAAAGACAGCTCCCGGCTCAATAGACAACTTGGCTGTTATTATGGTGCCGCTGATCTTTGAGGAAGCCTTCAGGTTAAGAAGCTGTGAAACGGTTATTTTGCCGTCAATCAGTCCTGACACCTCAGAGTTTTTGCACTCCACCTCGCCCTTGACGCGACCGGTTGGACCAATGACCACCTTTCCTTTTGTGATCATATTACCGTTAAGGACGCCGTCAATCCGGACATCGCCGGATGATTTGATATCGCCCGTAATTTCTGTACCCTGACTTATAAGGTTGACTGCCGTTCCGTTGTCTGTCTCCATGATTTTTGCCATAGTGAAATTTGTTTGTTCCCTTTATTTCCCTGAATTTAATTAACCCACAAATATAAAAAGTATTGTGCCTGGCGAATAAAAAGAGCGCTGAAATAGCAATCTCTCTCCTCTCTTACTTTCCGGGGAGGGGGTCATAGGCCCACTTCAGCCATATGCTTCCCCATGTAAAGCCTCCGCCAAAGGATGCCAGAATAAGGTTATCGCCTTTTCTGAGCCTGCTCTCGAACTCCCAAATGCAGAGGGGTATGGTTGCGGCGGTGGTATTGCCGTAATTCTGTATGTTGATCATCACCTTCTCAGGTGGCAGTCCCATCCTTCTGCCGGTGGCGTCAATTATTCTGAGGTTGGCCTGGTGTGGCACCAGCCAGGCGATGTCATCTGGCCGGAGGTGGTTCTTTTCCATGATCTCCGCTGCCACGTCGGCCATGTTTACTACGGCAAATTTGAAGACGGCCTGGCCCTCCTGGTAGAGGAAGTGTTCGCGTCCGCCCACTGTTTCATGAGATGCGGGCCTGAGTGACCCTCCTGCCTTCAGGTGAAGGTATTTCCTTCCTGATCCGTCAACCTTGAAGATATGGTCCATGATGCCATGTTCTTCCTCTGTGGGTTCAAGAAGTACAGCACCGGCGGCATCACCGAAGAGGGTGCATGTGGTGCGGTCGGTATAGTCAGTGATGGATGACATTTTGTCTGCGCCAACGACGATGACCTTCTTATATCTTCCCGATTCCACGTATGCAGCCGCTGTCTGAAGAGCAAACAGGAATCCAGAGCATGCAGCGGCCAAGTCAAAACTGAATGCGTTTTTTATTCCAACCTTGTCGCAGATGATATTTGCGGTTGCCGGAAAGGCCATGTCAGGTGTTACAGTTGCGCAGATCAGCAGATCAACCTCGTCAGGGGAGGTGTTTGTCTTCTCCAGCAGGCCCCTCACTGCCGGCTCACCCAGATCGGAAGTGCCCTTGCCTTCGCCCTTTAGAATACGTCTCTCTTTGATGCCGACGCGTTGCATTATCCACTCGTCAGTGGTATCCACCATGGTGGAGAGCTCCTGGTTGGTGAGGCGGTATTCCGGCACCCACGCATTGATCCCTGTAACTGCTGCTCTTATTTTTGTCATGCTCCGATTGCCTCCTTGATCTTTCCGGCAAGGTCGGCATGTACCACATCACGTGTCTGTAGTATCATATTCATAATTGCTGTCCGGTTTGAGATGCCGTGGCCAACCACGACATTTTCGTTGATGCCGACCACCGGCGTACCCCCTACAACCTCAAAGTTCAGTCTGTCAAAAAAGCTGTCCCTGATGCCTTTAGCCTTAGCCACCGCATAAAACTTCTCTGCCATTTTCAGGACCACGTTACCGACAAAACCGTCACAGACGATTACATCGGTCATCTCATCGGTAAAGAGGTGATGTCCTTCAATGTTGCCTTTGAAATTTAAATCGCTGCTTTCCTTCAGGAGTTCATAGGCAGCCTTTACGGCTGAAGAGCCCTTTGATTCCTCCGCGCCAATATTGAGAAGTCCGACCACCGGGTTTTTTACGCCAAGTACATATTTTGCGTATACCGATCCAAGCATACCGTACTGCAGGAGGACATCCGGCTTGCTGTCAGGGTTGATACCCACGTCGAGTATTACTGAAGATTTTCCGTTGACATTGGGCATGAGAGCTGCCAGGGCGGGTCTGAAGACACCGGGGAT
>DCSU01000142.1:10734-21278 GCA_002325785.1 Bacteroidales bacterium UBA1458
TTCTGTGAAAAGGCTTTTGCAGGATGATCAGACATCTCTATCACCTGCGTTGTGGGGACTATATCAAAAAGAGACGGCTCAACATTCATAGATGCGAGCTTCTCTCTTATGCGTCCGTTATCGCCGATCAGCACAAGCCGGTCTCCTGCCAGCAGCTTGTCGAGGGCATCAACTGCTCCCTCTACTGTAGCATCAGGAGCGAAATCGCCCCCCATTGCATCAAGACCTATTTTCATCGTTCAGATTTTTTGAACGGAAAACCTGTCAAGCTGTTGTTTTCTTCTCAATGGCAAGTTTGCCCCTGTAGTATCCGCACTCAGGGCATACCCTGTGATACAGATGAGCTGATCCGCAGTTCGTGCATGCAGCCACTGTCGGAGCCACAGCCTTGTAGTGTGTCCTCCTTTTGTCCCTCCTGGTGGCGGAGTGTCTGTGTTTTGGATTTGGCATCGAAGTAATGAATTAAATTAGTTATTTCCTGTCAGTTTCTTAAGCTCATCCCATCGCGGATCCGGGTCTTCCTCACCGCTCATAAGATGATCTTCAAGCTTCCTGATCATTTCGGGATTGCACGTTGTGCGGCCCTCACTGTCATCAGGATGAATACGCTTCAAAGGTAACGCCAAATGGATATATTCATAGAAAAATTGACTCAGATCTATTTCATGTTCATCCAGCGGCATCGTAATCAAGTCCGGATCTTCCTCCTCCCACTCCCTTCCCTGCTTCACAAACAGCCTGTTGGCAGATGAGACCGGTAAATAAAAACTGTCAAGGCACCTGTCACAAACTACCTCGGCACGGCCATTGATCTCTATGTCAAGTTCAATATGTGTGGAACATTTATTAAGCACCACTACCGCACTGAACTCACCCCTCCTTATCTCAGACCCCTCATAAGCCTCAAAGAAGTCATCCCCTATTTCGAACTCGTAGGTATATCTGGCCTCCTTTAATCCCGCGAGCGGTATGGAATACAATCCGGGCATATTCCCTTTTTTTCGGTCTGCAAAATTATAAATCCTCTTCCAATAAAAAAAATTATGAACAAAAAAGTAACACCGACCCTTTTCTTCGCTGTTCACCGATGTATATCCGCCCCTTGCCGGAAATGTCTCTTTACTGTATGTTATTACTTAATACTTTTGATACGAAAATAAAAATTCCGTACATGAAAGATAAAAACAGCAATCCGTTCGTTGGCATCGCAAAGTTCCTGATCTCGCTGGGGCTGGTGATGATTGTGGCGAAGCTCGATCTGCTCAACCTGGGCGAGATAACAGATTATTTCCGTTGGGAGATGCTGCTCATCTTCTTCGGAGTGTTTTCACTTCTGGGCCTGGAACTGGTCTCGTCAGTTGTACTGTTCGCCATAGGCTTCTGGTTCCTGATGCCGGACATGACCGTACAGCTCTCGCCCGTATATAAGAACATCTACTGGCCTGCCGTGCTCGTGGTTGCAGGTTTGGCATTCATGATCAGGCCTCTGACAAAGAAAGGCAAATATTAAAAAACTCATAAATATAAAAGCAATGGAAAACGAATTTAACAAACCGGCAAAAAGATCCGAGACCTCCAACAGGCTTCTCATCGGAATACTTTTGATTATTGCGGGACTGATTCTCATGGTCAAGAAATCGACCATACTTCCGGAACCGCTTGACCATTTCATTGATGACATCATCTTCAGCTGGCAGATGCTGCTGGTGGTAATTGGTGTTATAACCCTCATCGGCTCAGACAACAAAACACCCGGTATCGTTATGGTGGCCGTCGGCGGATTCTTCCTGATCCCTGAGCTGTTTACCGATTTCTTCAGGTCATTTAATTTCTTCTGGCCAGCAATCTTCATAGTAATTGGAGTGGTTCTGCTCATGAACTCCAAAAGGCTTGGAAAGACCCTTGACTTTAAAACCACAAACAAGGCCGATTACATCGATTATGTAAATATTTTCAGCGGCGCAGAGCGGCAGCTCATTACTGAAAACTTCCAGGGGGGAAAGATAACCTCGATATTCGGGGGAGGGGAGGTTGATCTGACCAGGTCATCACTTGCGCCAGGAGAGAACGTAATTGAAATTACATGTATCTTTGGTGGTACAACCATCATTGTACCGGAAAGCTGGAGTGTGATTCTTGACGTCACACCAATCCTGGGGGGGTTCTCCGACAGCAGAAAGCTGAGAGGTGATGTGATCAAAGACAACACAAGATCATTGGTCCTGAGAGGTACAGTGATTTTTGGAGGGGGTGAGATCAAGAGTTACAAATAAGTTATGAAGCATCCGTTACTGGAAAACAGAACAAGGTTGCTGACATGGTGGCTGGCCTGGCTGATATTAGCCACAGGCCAGTCACTTCTTATTCATTTTGTCTATGGCAGCAGAGTTGATGTAGCCTTCGCCGACGGGGTTGCCTCCATGCTGTTGTTCGGGCTGCTGGGCCTTGCAGTATGGTTTCCCGTAAGGTATATGCTGCGAAATGACAACGAACTCTACTCGTCAATATTCAATGTTGTACTTACCGGGACGGTCACCATCGTCATCTGGCTTATCATTCCCAGGCTCATCGTCAGGGCTTTTGTGGCCGAGAAGATCGACTATGACATCTTCTGGCACTCATCCCTGGTCTTCCGGGCCACTGCCGGGATTCTGATATTCTTCATGATTGTGCTTATCTACTACCTCTTCCTCAGTGCTACCAGGCTGGCCGAGAAGGCTGCACGCCAGGCACAGCTGGAGGCGCAGGTGCGTGACGGTGAGCTGAAGATGCTGCGCTCACAGATAAACCCGCATTTTCTCTTTAACAGCCTCAATTCTGTCAGCTCACTCACCGTGACCGACCCTCTCCGGGCCAGGGAAATGATTGTCAAACTCTCGGATTTCATGCGTTATTCGCTATCCTCCAGAAATGAACAGCCGGTTACCCTGCAAAACGAGATGGAGAGCCTCCGGCTTTACCTGCAGATAGAGAAGGTCAGATTCGGCGATCGCCTTGTCATACAGGAGGATATCAGCCCGGAATGCCTGACGGCACTCATGCCCGGGATGCTGCTCCAGCCACTCTATGAAAACGCTGTCAAACACGGGGTATATGAATCAACGGAGGAGGTAATCATCAGGACAACCGCAAAACTGGAAAATAACATTGTGGTGATCTCCGTGACCAACAATGTTGACACGGATGCCGTGGTCACCCGAAAAGGAGCCGGAATAGGGCTCAAGAATGTAAGCAGCAGGCTGGAGCTTTTTTTTGGCGAAATGGCAGACCTCACCGTCAACCGGACCGAAGATAGATTCAATGTGATTGTCAGGTTCCCGCTTCGCAGGACATGAAAAATATTCTATTATAAAAGCATGAAAACAATCAGAGCACTGATCATTGAGGATGAGGCCCCGGCCCGGGAACTGGTAAAGTATATGCTCAGGGACCACCCCGAAATAGAGGTAATAGGAGAATGCGGCGACGGATTCTGCGGAGCCCGGGAGATAAAGGAGAAGCACCCTGACCTGATCTTTTTGGATATACAGATGCCCAAGCTGACAGGATTTGAGCTTCTGGAAGTCATTGACGAGAAGCCCGAGGTGATATTTACCACAGCCTTCGACCAGTACGCAATAAGGGCCTTTGAACTGAATGCAGTAGATTACCTGCTCAAACCATTCTCAAAGGAACGGTTTGATGATGCCCTGGGAAAGGCTGTCAACCGCCTTGAAAAAGAGGAGCCTGAGCCGGAAAAGATTGAGAAGCTCGTGGCCGCCGCCTCCGAAGCGGAAGGCTACCTCACAAGAATTGTCTTCAGAAAGGGAGCAGGAATAAAGATTATCGCACTGAATAATGTTTCATACCTCGCCGCAGAGGATGACTACGTGATGATCTACTACAACGAAGGCAAGGCGCTGAAACCCAAGACAATGAAATATTATGAGGATCACCTGCCCCCTGGCCTCTTCATCAGGGTACACAGGTCTTACATGGTTAATGTGGAACATATCACCCGCCTTGAACCATACAGCAAGGACAATTACGTTGCAGTACTGAAATCCGGAGAGAAGATCCCGGTGAGCCGCGCAGGATATAAGATGCTGCGGGAAAAACTCAGCTTCTAGTCTCGCACCTTCAGCCTGTTGCAGCGCGGTGCACGGCGAAAAAGACTCTGCTCCGGCCTGTACCTCCTGAAGATAAATCGAGGAACAGGATCATAACCGTGAGTACCTCCCGGCCTGCACCTGAGGATACGGCCGGTTGAGATGACGATCCCGGTGACGGGACCATGCAACCTGAATGCATCAATGGCAAACTGAGAACAGGTAGGAACGTGGCGGCATGAGGGAGGAGTCCACGGAGAAATAAACCACCGGTAAAACCATACCGGGATAAGCAGTAAAAAAGATAATATCTTTGAAGTTTTCGTTTGCATCGGGTCCAAAGATAAGCTGAATCGTCATGACAAAATGACCTTAATTCAGAACTTATCTTCATTGGCAGATGTTTTGATGTAAATTAATATACTTAATAAAAGCAATAATTGATGGAGACAATGTTTTTACACAACGGGACCTACTGGATCATTTTTATAGTGTTCATGATTCTGAGCTGGGTTGTCAGCGCGAGGCTCAAATCGAAATTCAGGCAGTATTCGAAGATGCCGATTGCCAGCGGCATGACCGGACGTGATGTGGCTGAAAAGATGCTTCGTGACAACGGCATCACTGATGTTACCGTTCACAGCGTGGCTGGAGAGCTCTCAGACCACTACAATCCGCTAAAGAAGACTATCAACCTCAGCCGTGAGGTATACTCGGGCGCCAGTGTGGCCGCCGCCGCTGTTGCGGCTCATGAGACCGGCCACGCACTGCAGCATGCACAATCATACGCATGGCTGAATATGAGATCGAAGCTCGCCCCGGTGGTGGGATTTGCCTCGAACTGGATACAATGGGTGCTGATAGCAGGACTGGTGCTCCTCAACTCAAGACCCGAGATACTGCTTGGGGGAATTGTACTTTTCGCCATCACTACCCTGTTCAGTTTCATCACACTCCCGGTGGAGATCAATGCCTCAAAGAGAGCCCTGGCATGGCTTTCCAATGCCGGCATTACCTATTCGGGGACGCATGAAAAGGCAGAAGACGCGCTTAGATGGGCTGCCTATACCTATGTGGTTGCAGCGCTGGGGTCACTGGCAACACTGATCTACTACATAATGCTATACATGGGAGCAAGAGACAGATAGGCAGGAATTTCTCCTCCTATCTACCTTCAACGTAGAGGAACTTCGTCCTCTTGACAAGGTACCTGACAACGGCCCAGAAGATGAGTGCTGCAATCAGGAGTGTCACATACATGGGCTCCATGTATACTCTTCCCGTAACGGCGATGTTGCGGAAGAGGTCCGTTACTGCAAAGACGATAAAGAGGTTGGTGATGCTGTTGTACTCGCGCTTGAGTACATTCCTGAATGAGAATGGCAGGTTTGACTTGATATAATGCCTGAATCCGGGGATTACCGCCTTTACCCTGAACGCCCATGCATCATAGGTATCACCAAACTTACGGCGGAGATACTGCTCTTCGGCAAAAATGATACGCTCATAATAGAGCCAGTATGCCAGGACAAAGATGATGACGCACCAAACCGACCGCAGGAAAAGGACCGGTCCAAGCCACATCAGGAAATTGCCGACATAGAGGGGATGGCGTATGACCGAATAGATGCCTGAGGTATTGAGATCGTCGGCGAGCTGGTCAATCACATTGCGGCCCGAGGTGTTCCTCGGGACATATCCCACGGTATATGACCTTAGAAGCTCTCCCGCAACGGAGACAAGGATGCACATTACCTCCCAGGTGAA
Organism: Bacteroidales bacterium UBA1458; assembly: GCA_002325785.1. GTDB lineage: Bacteria > Bacteroidota > Bacteroidia > Bacteroidales > VadinHA17 > SR-FBR-E99. The sequence continues at coordinate 16,590 of DCSU01000142.1, forward strand.
GTTGAAATAGATTACACTGCGGTTGGCAACGAAGAGATAAATTACTGCCAGAACAATGATTACTGCAGGCAGCCAGCTTCTTCTTCTGAATAACCAGTTACCGGACTTCTCGAGTTCATGGACCAATGACATACTTTCGGCGTTAATTCCGTAAAAGTATGAAAATTTCATCATATAAATTATTGATTTAATTTGTATGATAGCCTGTCCCGGTTTATCGGGAGAACCTCCATGTATCAGATTATTATTTACTTGTATTTCTGTGTGCTAACACATGGAGGTTTCAGAAACTATACCTGATCCTTATAAAACCCAGGTTCATCCTTGTCTTTTCCATGTTTATGAGACTGCTGAAGTGCTGCCACAGGAAGGTAAAATCCACATTCTCCGCCAATGACAAATCAACTGACGGGCCGGCATAGAATCCGTCAAGATCCGGATACCATATTGCTGACAATGAGATGCTGAGAAGGGGCATGGGGGAGTAGGTTAACTGTCCTGATGCGCTGAATTCCGAGAAAGCAAGCTCCCTTGCCGTAAGCCCGCCTCGGTACAGATCGCTAAAGCTTCCGGGAGAAAGCGGGTTGTTTGAGTACATCACCTGCGCCAGGGCCGTTATCTTATCGGAGAAGGCCCTGTCAACACCGGCAGTGACAATCAATGTGTTCTTACCATCTGCTGAGCCTTCAAAGGGAGCAAAGATGGTGCCTTCACCCCTGATTGAGAAGGGACCAAGGGCTCCTGACCATCCCATCCCGACTGTGAAGAATTCCTCATCCGTCTCCCCGGCAAGAAACTGGAAATCAGTGTTCAGGAGGTTAAACCGGAAGAGTGCGGCCGCTGTTACCCTGTTTTCGCCATCAATCTTGACTACGGCCTCCGCGGCTGAGGCCGGTCCGGTTGAGTATGTGACTTTCAGGGCGTCACTGCCCGGTCGTTCCACATAGTCAAAATCGAAGAACGAGTAGGTGTTAAAAATATCATTGGGGTTCCATACCAGGGCCTGGCTCCAGTTGATACGCTGCCGGCCGGCGGTGATCTGAAAACGGCCGGCGGTGAAGCCGATGTAAGCCCTGTCAACCATGGTGTTCAGCACATATGAGCTGCCGCTGGCCAGGTTCCATGACATGTCTGTTAACCCTTGATCATCAGCAAGGCCGGGAATATATGACGGGTCAAGATTAACCATATCTCCGGTTACGAACCGGTTACGAATATCCAGTGCAATTGTGAACCTGCTACCCGGATAAGCCTTAAAATTCAGCCTGTTATGAAGCATACTGCTATTGATCCATAAGTCTTCGGGCTTTTCAAACATAGCCATATGCAGCCATGTGGCATATCCGCCAACAGATACCCTGACAGGATTCTTTTCGGCAGACACGTCGCCTGATTGCCCGCTACCGGTCTCCTGGGCCTCAAGAGAGGTAAGCGATGCAATAATGCAGGCCGCCAGCAGAAATATCCGTCTCATGCCGTGTGGTTTGTCCTTTCATCTGAGACCACTATTCCGTCTTCAAGGGTTATGACTCTGCGGGCTCTCTTCATCACCCTGACGTCATGAGTTGAGAAGATAAAAGTCATCCTTTCCTCCCGGTTAAGTTTCTCCATTATATCGAGGAGAGACTCAGCCGATTTTGAATCGAGGTTTGCCGTGGGCTCGTCGGCCAGGATGAACTCCGGCCGCGGTGCCAGTGCCCGTGCCACGGCAACCCTCTGCTGTTGGCCACCGGAAAGCTGCGAGGGGCGGCTGTTGTGGCGGTCAGAGAGCCCCACTGATTCAAGCATCTCGTTGGTACGGGCCAGGCGCTTCTCCTTAGGCCACTTCTGGAGGTTCATGATGAAGCCCACATTCTCTGCTGCAGTGAGAACGGGTATCAGGTTATACGACTGGAAGACGAAGCCAACATGCTCCATCCTGAAGTCAATCAGTTCCGAGGGCCTGAGCTCCGAAAGCCGGTGCCCTGCCACAATGATCTCCCCTCCTGTGGGCTGGTCAAGGCCGCCGATGAGGTTCAGCAGGGTTGTCTTGCCTGAGCCTGACGGCCCGACAATCACCGCAAAATCGCCCTTCTCAAAATTGAGGGTGACACCGTTTACTGCCTTCACCTCTACCTCCGTATCATGGTAGGTCTTTGACACATCATTGATTTCGACTACTTTCATTGTTATACTGTTTTTTTGTTATTCTCCTCTTAAAGCTTCCACCGGATTCAGCTGCAACGCTTTGCGGGCCGGGTATATCGCCGATAATATTCCTGTGATCACAATCATCACCGTAAGCATGATAAAGAAATCTGCACCTATTGTGGGATAGAGATTCGCAGAGTATCCGAATGCCTCCATCCCTTCGGCATATTTTATCAGGTTGATTCCTGTACGGCTGGTAATGGCAATGACCACAGCGCTGACAGCCATTCCTGCAAAGCCTCCGACTATCGAAAGGAAAACTGATTCCAGCATAATCATCATAAAGACACGGCGGCGGTTCATGCCAATGGCTGAGAGCATGCCAAGTTCGCGGGTCCGTTCGAGGACCGACATCAGCATGGTGTTAACTATGCCAAAGGCAAGGGCGGCAAGAATAATGACCATGAATATGGCATAGATCTGGTTGATGTAATCCGTTACCATGGCCAGGTCGGTCTGTATCTCCTTCCAGCTCATGACTTCCAGCTCTGGCAACTCCTCCCTGACAACCGGAGTGACCTTGTTGGTGAGATCATCCTCCTCCAGCCTTGCGATAAACCGGTGATACTGTCCCTCTTCCAGGCCTGTCATACTGCGGAGCTCATCCTGGGGAACGAAGAGTGACACTGCTTCGAAAAGATCGTTATTGGTACGGAAGATGCCGCATATCCTGAACGCCGCACCTGTCTGGTGGCCGTTGACATCGAGGAAGGAGAGGATGATCCTTGAGCCTTCCCGGTAAGACCAGGCTGCCTCTTTGATGTTCATCCCGTAATCTTTTATCTCCTTGACGGACAGAAGCCCGGTAAATACATCCGTCAGCTTCTTTTCAGTGGTGAACCGCTCCCCTTCAAGTGGCTTCAGTTTTTCGATGACCTCAGCGGGAACCCCTTTCGACTCAAGCGTTTGAAATGCTTCGGAAGTAAGGATATACCTGATGATGTAGAGCTCCTTGGCGAGCTTCTCCCCGACAAATGCACTGTTAAGCTTAGTGTCCGATCCAAAGTAGCTTCCGGTAACCGGTATCAGCCTTTCCGACAGGGTGAACATCTCACGTTCCTTCTGTATATCTATTCCCGTGATCTCAACACCGGTGCTGCCGGCAGATGTAGAGGCTATGCCCCTGACGATGACCCTGCCGGTGATGTCAGTCACACCGGGGGTATTCTCAAGGGTGCTGATCACAGTCGCCGGATCCTGTATGAGATTCTGAATATCACTGCTGCTCCGGAACTCCTTGTTGTTAACCTGTATGTGGGCAAGTTCTTCATTGACCGCAGCATCAATCCTCTGGACAATGGAACTGTTTATTGCAGCCATTGCGAAGACACCGGCAAAGACACCTACCGTGACGGCAGCGATGACAGTCAGACTTCTTGTTTTGTTCCTCCAGACGTTTTTCCAGGCTAAAGATGTTATCATGTTTATGTTCTGTTATGCTCTGATAGCGTTTATAACATTCATTTTGAAGACCTTGCGGACGCTGAAGGCGATCGCAATGAGAAGTATCAGGAGAACTATCACTACCTGCCACAGGTAATACGTGTCGGGCAACAGCATAGGCATCACCGGCTCGAAGCCATAGTCTTCATACATCCTGGCCATCTCACCTGTAAAGCGAAGAGGCCTGGCATATCCGAGTATGACAACAGGAAGTGACGCTGCCACTCCGGCCGCAACTCCCAGGAACCCTATGAGCAGCATCTCCATGGATATCACTTTGGCCAGCTTACCCTTCTGCATCCCGATGGATACCAGCATACCGAACTCCCGGCGTCTTTCAGCCATCATCATAAGCACGGTACCGAAGACCCCGAAGGCGATCACCAGGTAGAGGATGCCTATCATTATTGCACCGCTTTTGTTGTCGGCCTCCATCTGGTTAATCAGAAGGGCATTCATCTCTTTCCATGTGCGGATGGCAAGACCCTCTCCGGTGACTTCCCCCAGCCTGTCACGGGTCATAATAAGGTCAGCGTCATCTGTCTCCAGTACGCTTATAATGGCAGATGTAGCCATGCCAGGGGCTGCATAGAGGTACTGTGCATCGTTAAGCGTGAGATAGACAAAACGGTTGTCAATTTCAGGCTGGGGCATGCTTACTACGCCCTTAACAATGAAGAGTCCGGCTGCCGATGCTCCGTGGTAACCCTGGCCCATCAGCACCAGAGTATCTCCTACGCCTGCCTTAAGGTATTCAGAGAGGCCATTGCCTAGGACAGCATATCCTGAATCGGCAGAAGTCAGAAAACTGTTCTCAAAAATGGCGTACTTCCTGAAGAGAGGAAGGACCTCAAGGGTATCTGAGCGGTCGATGCCAAGGATGGAGATGAGACTTGCCTCGTCGGTGAATGATTCGTTGATGAATACATCCAGCAGCTTTCCCGTCCGGCCTGAAAGGTTTTCGGCCTTCAGTGACTCAACTGCTTCTGGTGTGAGCCTGTACCTTACAAGTCGGTTCCTGATGTTAAGCCCCTTTATTTCTTTTTCGGGATCCAT
>DCSU01000057.1 GCA_002325785.1 Bacteroidales bacterium UBA1458
CATGAGTTCTTTGATCACCTCGTTTTAAACGGGGAGGAGAGGGAGATAGCGGGGCGACTCCTGAAGGAGATACAGCAGAGACTGGGCTTCCTGATGAATGTGGGCCTCTCCTACCTGACCCTCGACAGGCTGTCAAATACTCTCTCCGGAGGCGAGTCTCAGCGCATCAATCTTGCCACCTCACTGGGCAGCAGCCTGGTGGGGTCACTATATATACTTGATGAACCCAGCATAGGACTCCATCCACGAGATACCAATCTTCTGGTAAATGTGCTAAGGGAGCTGCGCGACCTGGGCAACACCGTGATTGTGGTTGAACATGAAGAGGAGATCATCAGGGCGGCGGACCAGATAATAGATATGGGGCCGGCAGCAGGGATTCACGGAGGAGAGGTGATCTACCAGGGAGGAGTAGACTTCTCGAAGAAGAATAAATCACTCACCGCCGCCTACATGACCGGTGCATTGCGTATTGAGCAGCCTGAAACGCGGCGCAAATGGCACAGTTACCTGAGCATCAAGGGTGCCCGTGAAAATAACCTGAAGGATATTGACGTTAAGTTTCCGCTGCATACAATCACCGCTGTAACCGGTGTCAGCGGATCGGGCAAAAGCACCCTGGTGCATGACATACTATTCAGTGCTATCAATTCCAGGCTGGGAGGAAACAATTCAAAGCCAGGTCGGTTTGCCGCCCTGGAGGGTGACATATCGTCCATTACCGCAGCGGAACTGATAGATCAGAACCCGATTGGCAAGTCGAGCCGGTCAAACCCTGTCACCTACCTGAAGGCGTTTGACGACATTCGCAAGCTCTTCGCTGACCAGCAGGCCGCCGTACAATCGGGATTCAAACCCTCCCACTTCTCCTTCAATGTTGAAGGGGGACGCTGCGAAGAGTGCCAGGGCGAGGGTGTCATCAGGGTTGAGATGCAGTTCATGGCCGACGTGGAGTTGACATGCGAGGCATGCAAGGGCATGCGTTTCAAACGTGATATCCTCGACGTAAAATTCCGTGGCAAAAATATCTATGAGGTCCTTGAAATGACAGTAGATGAAGCGTTGGAGTTTTTCGTCACCTGCAAGGACAAATCATGCAAAAAGATAGCTGACAGACTGAGACCCCTGGCAGATGTTGGCCTGGGATACGTGAAGCTGGGGCAGTCGTCATCAACCCTCTCCGGTGGCGAGAGCCAGAGGGTGAAACTGGCATTCTACCTGAGCCAGGAGAAGAGCAACGAAAAGATGCTGTTCATCTTCGACGAACCGACCACAGGGCTCCATTTCCACGATATCAGCAAGCTGATGAAATCGCTCAATGCACTCGTCGATCACGGTCATTCAGTGATACTCATCGAACACAATGTTGAGGTGATCAAGTGTGCCGACTGGGTCATCGACCTCGGTCCCGAAGGAGGAGATAAGGGCGGGTATGTGGTATTTGAAGGCACGCCGGAACAACTGGTTAAATGCGAGACATCGTATACGGCAAAGTATCTTAAGTCGAAAGTCGTAAGGCTGTAGGCAATAGGCAGTAGGCAGTAGGCAATAGTCAAGTATTCAATAAGTTACTGACTGAAGACTGAGGGCTGAAAGCCTAATGTTTACCTAACAGGAAAAGGAGAGGAATACCAAGCCTCTTTGACCATGACTTTTCCGAGTGGTCATCACCTTCAAATTTCCTGGTTACCCATTGTTTCCCATCTTCATACCCTGCTTCAGCCATCACTTTATCCACCTTTTTCTGGAAGGGCTCATACCATTTGTCAAGTGTCTCAGTACCGTAATCATAATAAATCCTGTGGGTCGCGGGAGAAGGCAGGTTTGATCTCAGGTAACTCCTGAATGCCCTTGCAAAACGATTATCATTCCGTGTAAATAAATTAACTCCCCTCATCGGGAGATGGGTTGACAGGCATCCGGCCCCGCCAAAGACCTCAGGGTATTCGCACATGGCATAAGCAGATATCAAACCACCCATACTTGAACCCATGATTACAGTGTTTTCCGGGTCGCTGCAGGTTGAGTATTTTGAATCAATATATGGTTTCAGTTCATTGACAATGAAACGAAGGTATGTATCACCCAGAGCCTTGCCCATCATGGCTTTGCGGACAAATCTGGCCCGGTGCCATTTTGACAGACCCGTAAGAGCCTTTTCGGGGAAGTACTCAGCGTAACGGTATTTATCCCTGTTCCAGATTCCAACTATAATGCATGGCCTGATTTTGTTCTCTTCCAAGAGCCTGGCGGCTACTTCATCGGCGCTCCACCCCTGCCGGTTCCATGTAGCGGTACTGTCAAAGAGCATCTGTCCGTCATTCATATATACTACCGCATATCTCTGAGTAGTGTCGTAGCCTGCAGGCAGCCAGATGTCAATATTCCTTGGCTCACCTATTTCTGAAGGTGTCAGTACGGCTCTTTCAACTATTCCTGAAGCTGTCTCCAATCCCATTAGGCTCAGCGGGCAAAATAAAAATGAGTATGCCAATAGAGCAATATTTTGTTTCATCTTCGTTTTTTTGTACATCTTTAAGGCCAATTTACAGAAATTATGACAACAATGATATCCTCCGGATTTTTATCCCTCTCCTGGCTTTCAGGATTTGACGTCCATTTTCAGGGTCTTGTATCTTCATGGATGACCATTATGGCTGGGGTTGTGCTGCTCTGCTTCATAGTAAGCGAGATAACGCGCAACTACAGCCAGGTTGACAAGCTGTGGAGCCTGATGCCGCTGGTATATGGCTGGGTGACCGTTGTAGCCTTTCCGTCGCCCCGGGTATACCTGATGGCAGCCCTGGTGACATTATGGGGCATAAGGCTGAGTCACAACTTCTACCGTAAGGGCGGTTACAGCATTATACCCTGGGAAGGAGAGGAAGATTACAGGTGGCAGATACTGAGAGATACACCCGCTCTTAAGGGAAGGATAAGGTTCGGATTATTCAACCTGCTGTTCATCTCTTTTTATCAGAACCTTCTCATTCTGTTCTTCTCCACCCCTATTCTGATGGCAGCGCTTTATCCGGATGTGCCCCTGGGTGCAACTGACCTCATTGCTGCCGTGCTGATGCTCCTGTTCCTGGTAACCGAAACTATTGCCGATAACCAGCAATTCAGATTTCAGCGGGAAAAACGCAGGCATAATGAAGGTACGCCTGTTTTTGCCAACTCACTGGAAAAGGGATTTCTTGCCGAGGGTCTCTGGAAGTATGCCCGCCATCCAAACTTTGCCTCCGAACAGGCTATCTGGATCAGTTTCTACCTCTTCAGCGTGGCCGCCTCAGGCAAATGGATAAATTTCACCCTGGCAGGACCGGTCTTGCTTGTGCTGCTGTTCATTGGCAGCTCGGTGATGACGGAGAAGATCAGCAGCAGCAAGTATCCGGATTATTCATCCTATCAGAAAGAGGTTCCGAAATTCATTCCCCGGATCTTTCGCAGGAAATAATCTTAAGGTTATGCCAGCGGGGACGGTTTGTCACGATGGCAACAAATAATCCGACGCATATGGTTTACCGTAGAGGTAACCGCCAATCAGGAGGAGACGGAGGATCCCGGCCCGGATTTAATTGTCCGCTGCATCAGGTTACAGGCTTTCAGCCTTCGGTCTGGCGGAAATATTTCGTCTTCATCCACAGCGCCACATTGACCAGCCCGATCATCACCGGCACCTCGATCAGCGGGCCGATCACCGCCGCAAAAGCCTCCCCGGAATTGATGCCGAAGACCGCTATGGCGACCGCTATGGCAAGTTCAAAGTTATTGCTGGCCGCGGTGAATGACAGTGTTGCCGTCTGCTCATAGTTAGCTCCGGCCCTCCTGCTCATGAAGAAGGAGACAAAGAACATCACAACGAAGTAAATAGCAAGCGGGATGGCTATCCGGACCACATCGAGTGGTATCTTAACTATATATTCGCCTTTAAGCGAGAACATT
>DCSU01000067.1 GCA_002325785.1 Bacteroidales bacterium UBA1458
TTTCCTGATGCAAGCGGGAGGCTGTAGAATCCGTAGTTGTTGGTTGTTGTTCCGGCGAACGATGCCTTCTCATAGACGGTGGCGTCTATCATGCGCTCACCGCTGGATGCATCGGTGACGTAACCGCTGACCGTAACCCTCTGTCCTGCTGCCTGCAGTGCCAGAACAAAAAGCATCAAATAAATCAGGAGAGAGGCGCGCATAGGCATCAGAGTCCCGTGACCTCTTTCAGGAACTTGCGGACGGCCCGGCGTTTGTCGGGTTCCATCAGCCTGACCGGCAGGCGGATGATTTTCCCGTCTTTTTGAACAATGCGTATGAAGCGCTTGTCTTCGGTTATCTCTGCTATCTGATCAATGCGGACATGCTTCTTTAAAACCTTCGTGTTCCATCGTATTGTTAAAACACCTGCATCGGAGGTTAGTCTGCTTATCAGGTTTCCGAAGAGCAGGGTGAAGAACAGTATCGCCGCAAGGACAAAGACCACGGCCATAAGCCAAAAGAGTAACTCCCTCGGGGAGTGCATGAACAGCTGCAGACCTACTGATAGCAGTAACAGTCCTCCAAGAAAACGAAACACATATTCCTGTGTCTTATCCCGCAGCACGAGCTGGTTCATGGTGTGTATTTTTTTTGCACGATAAAGGTATAAAAATATTATGTTGCATCCTTCACCTCATCACGTTTACCGGTGATACGGAGCATTATCCATACCGCCAGGTATATAACGAGTATGACGGTGAAGATGGCGCCCATCCCCATTCCCATCAGCTTAAACGAGCTTATAAGATCTGTGTTCATGTCTTTTCCTCCTATATGAATCCTGCCATTAGTCCTATTATCACACCCCCGGCTATCACCGAGGCTATCTGTCCTGCCACGTTTGCCCCCACGGCATGCATGAGCAGGTGATTCTGCGGGTCAGCTTCCAGTCCCATGCGTTGTACCACCCGGGCCGACATCGGGAAGGCCGAAATACCTGCGGCCCCCACCATGGGGTTCATTTTGGTCTTGAGGAAGAGGTTCAGGATCTTGGCGAAGGTCACCCCCGCGATGGTGTCAAAGATGAATGCCAGCAGTCCGAGACCCATGATCATCATTGTCTCGACTGACACGAAGAGGTCCGCCCTCATGCTGGCTGCGATGGTGATCCCCAGGAGCAGCGTGATGAGGTTGACCAGTTCTTTCTGGGCTGTGTCGGACAGTGATCCGAGCACGCCGCACTCCCTGACGAGGTTACCGAACATCAGAAACCCCACCAGTGCTATGGATGCCGGGGCCACCAGTCCTGCTATCACCGTCACTATTATCGGGAAGAATATCCTGGTTGTTTTTGTGACGCTCTTCGGGTTGTATTTCATCCTTATCTTCCGCTCTTTCTCCGTGGTTACCAGCTTGATGGCGAAGGGTTGTATTATCGGCACCAGTGCCATATATGAATAGGCTGCCACTGCAATTGGTCCTATGTATTTGCTTTTAAGCACCTGCGACACCAGGATGGATGTCGGTCCGTCAGCCGCCCCTATGATACCTATTGATGCTGCATCCTTCAGGTCGAATCCCAGGAGCACTGCAACGGTTACCGTAATGAATATCCCGAACTGTGCTGCTGCGCCGAAGAGGAGCAGGCGGGGGTTGGAGAGCAGCGGCCCGAAGTCGATCATAGCTCCTATGCCAATGAACAGGAGTATTGGCATTGCCTCCGATGCTTCGATGCCCACATCGAACAGCCAGTCGATTATGCCGCTGACCTCGCCTATGCCCTGAAGGTTCTGGTCGAGGGCTCCTGACAGGGGCAGGTTGACCAGAATGGCTCCGAAACCCATCGGCAGCAGCAGTGGTGGCTCGAGTTTCTTTGAGATGGCGAGGTAGATGAGGGTGCCGCCTATCACCCACATTAGCACCTGTTGCCAGGTGATCAGGGTAAGACTGTCGAATAGAAATTCCATTTTCCGGCCGGTTAGGTTGAGTTCTCTGTCAGACTTTTTTTGACCACACTAAAATACTTGAAAAAATCATCTGTTGGTAAGGTGATCTCTTAATGGAATTCACAAGGTCATCTGACAGCGGTGGGGCGGCCCTTTATCGGAATTACGATTGTCATCCGTCAGGCGACAGAGCAATGCTGCAGGGATCATTTTTTTTGCAATTTATTCCGCTTTGCAACTCTTTTCGCGGCAGTAAAATTTCCCCATAAACAAGTAGCAATAAATGCGAACTTTTTGCTAATTTTAATTTGATTCTTCTGTCATCGGGAATGAAAACGAAATTTGCAGTTTACAAAGGGGAGATCATCTTTATAGATAACCAGATCACTATCAGCGACGGCATTTTCAAGTGGTCCAGGTATATGAACATGGCTTATGTCGTGCTTTACTTCGTTGGGGGAGTCTATGTTATCTTCCGATACTTCAGCAATCATAACATTTTAATGATTCCGCTTGCAGCTGCAATTTTTGTGGTAGGTATTGTTGGTTTGATTACTACTTTAAAAGTGAGCACAAACAAGACGCTTGATATTCAGCAAATTGAAAAAGCAGTAATTAAGGAGGATTTCAGTTCTTACCTCAACCTGACTTTGCATCTCAAAAACTCTCAGAGGCGCAAGGTGGCATTGGACTACCGTGATGAAGACCATTTTAGTAAGTTCTATCTCAAAGAATTGATAGAAACTTTAAAGTTTTTCTCAATTAATACAGAATTGAAATAGCATTATCGCAGACAGAAAATAATTAGCACTCTCTTTTACTCTCCATCAAATTATCTTTCACACTTCTGGCATGTGCCAATTGACTAACACATTTATTCTCTTCACGACTCAGGGTTTTTCGAGAATATTCCCTGGAATGAGCAGAAATGCAACAGCGATTATAATAAAGACCAGGCATCTCAGGATTATGTTCCTGTAGAATTGATTCTTATCCCGGGCGTTTCTGATCAGCGCCAGTATGATCATTATTGCAGCCAGGACCATTCCGAAAGTGAGTAAGGTTTCGGCCATCGGATAGCTGAGGATGGAGAACATAAACCCCATAGTGAGGTTTGAGAGGGCTATACCTGTTCCAATGGCAATTGCAATTCTCCACGGTCCAACCCCTTTGTATGATTCTGGTACAAAAATCTTCCGTAGTGGAATCCCGTTTAACAATGCAAATCCCAGGTAGAAATAAAGGAATCCCAGTGCGATTAAAAACACTGATACAATCAGTGAATTTAGCGGGATATTAAATAGTGACATCAGGAGCCCGACTACGGCT
>DCSU01000059.1:0-228 GCA_002325785.1 Bacteroidales bacterium UBA1458
CCCTGATGCGTCACTGCAGAACTTCTCAGCAGAGTGGTACAGCGGGAAGAGACCGTTAAGCGTTGTGAAGATAAATTTCCCTGGTTTTTTCAGCGCCTTTGCAGCACTTTTAAGTATTTCAAAGTTCATCTCATCAGTCTCCATCAGCGGGAATCCTCCCTCGCAGAGCATTATTGCCAGGTCAAACTCACCGTTAAAAGGAAGGTGCCGGGCATCATGCCTGAGGAA
>DCSU01000059.1:253-8272 GCA_002325785.1 Bacteroidales bacterium UBA1458
GCCCGTGACATTATATCCCCTCCTTGTCAGCTCAATTGAATGGCGGCCGGTCCCGCAGCCGACATCAAGTATCTTTAGCCCTTTATTGTATCCGAGCTCCTTTTCAATGAAGTCGCATTCACCCATGGTGCCTGCGGTGAAGTTCTCAGCGTCATACTTCCTGCCGTAGTTTTCAAACAGCGCCTCGTACCACTGTTTCCTGCCGGTGGTGCTCCCGGCGCCCTCACCGGTGTTCATTGCGGCGTCCTTCCCGGCATCCTTCTCTCCTCCGGTCTTTTCGTTCCCGGCATCGACTTTACCAATCCCGGCTCCGGCTTTAACAGTCCCGGCATCGGCCTTACCAACTCCGGCAGCCACATTATTCGCCGGGTGAAGGTGCTTAGCGTACCTGACCTCATCACATATCACCCCTTTCTTGATGACAGCGTTCCTGAGCAATGCCTCTCTCTCAAACCCGCACTTCTCAAGCACCCTCTGCGAGGCGGTGTTGAACGAGAATACTCCCGAAAAAATCTTGATAAGGTCTAACTCGCGGAAGCCGTATTCGCAGATGAGATTCACGGCCCTGGTGGTTATACCCCTGTTCCAGTAGGGTTCACCGATGAAGTATCCCAGTTCTGCCGACTTGCCGTAAACGTCATCCTGTTTGTGCAAACCAATGTTACCTACATATTTGCCTTCATATTCGATGGCAAAGACCTGTACCGGCTTCTGGGCGATGAAGGTACTAATGAATTGCTGTGCATCAGCAACGGAATAGGGGTGAGGAAAGGCATCACGCAGGTTGATAGCAACCTTTTCATTATTGGCCAGTTCGGCCATCCGATACTTGTCAGTACGCCTGAAATTCCTAAGAGTGACAATGCCGTCTGTAAGCTTAAGTTCCTTTTTTGCCATTGTGTGGAGCAGTGAGAATTCAGACGGTAAAGATATTAAATTGAGTATTAATGCATGATGAAAAAGGCTCAGCCTGATTTGGGATATGACCTGATCTTGTCTTCGGTATCGGCTATGCGGTGCCTGCGAGCCGGACATTTTGAAGGAAAGAGTTGAATGATCCTGTTGGACCCCGTAGTAAGGAGTCCCGGCAAAAAAAAGACCCCCGCAGTTGGCGGAGGGTCTTTTCTGAAAATATCGGAAATTTTATTTATGTATAATTGGGTCGGGTTCACCGTCAGGGTCATTTACCACATACCCGTCTGTTTTGGGATTGCCTCCTGTTGCCAGCAGCACACCGCAGGCGTGCGGTGCTGCCATTGAGGTGCCGCTCATTGTGGCGAGTGCATCTCCTTTGTAAGTTGAGAGAATGCTGACGCCGGGGGCGCAGTAGTCAATCGGCGGGTTCCCGTAGTTTGAAAATGATGCGAAAACATCATATTTATCGCAGGCAGAAATAGTGTAAACGTTAGTTCCGTTTGCACGTGCCGGCGAGTGATTGTTTGCATCATCACTTTCATTGCCGGCAGCAAGCGCGACAAATATACCCTTGGCTGCCATTTGCACTACTTCAAGGTCGAGGGGTTCATATATGCCACCGCCAAGACTCATATTGGCAGCATCCCCGGCGACACCGTACAGGGTTACCCAGTCAACTCCGGCAATAATCACCGACATAGCCCCTGAGCCACGTTTGTCGAGTACCTTCACAGGTACGACATGAGCGCCGGCAGCAACACCGACAACACCAACGGTATTATCTATTGCGGCCACAATTCCTGCACAATGGGTGCCGTGACCGTTATCGTCCTCCGGTGTTGTTGTGCGGGTAACGAATGTCTTACCAGAGGATGCATCAACGTTCAGGTCGGGATGGTTAAGATCGATTCCCGTATCGATAATCCATGCCCTGTGAGTGCCGGTATAAGTACCGCCTCCAACTCTCGTGATTCCGGGAGGAATTACTTCTGCGGGTAGCGGCGTTGGCGCTGGCGCCGGCCTTGCCATGATGAACATCATATCAGGCCATATGCCCCTGACATTCGGGTTCTTTTCCAGAGCAACGGCCTCAATTTCACTCATCTTCACTGCAAAACCGGGAATGCCTGCTGAATAGACATGGAGAGGCTCACGGTCATAGATGCCTGACTTGGCAAGGATGTTTTTCGTAACAGCGGTCATTGCCAGCTGAGCATCATCATAACTAAAGGCATCAGACTTTACATAGCCAAAGTCGCCCTTCAGCAGAACGACATACTGGCCGGGGATTACCTCAAGAGAAGTCTTGATGTAATCATCTTCCTGCACGAGGTTTTCGGGAGCTCTCTCGCAAGCTCCTAGCAGCATGGCTGCCGCTGCAACACAAAGAAGGATTTTTTTCATTGAAATCAGTTTTAGGTTTAATCAGAGATTAGTGATGCCTAATTTACCTAAAACATAGGCACAGCGTTAATAAATTTTAAACAATTTTATTAACCGATGCTTTTACACTGTGGTCCTCAGTCAGTTCAGGCAATAGGCAGTAGGCAGCAGGCAGTAGTGGGGCGATCCGCCAGCTGGCGGAAAAGCAGCCAGACTGTAGGGAGGGCAGAGAAATTTTCGATTTCAGATTTTCGNNTTGACTTTAAGGACTTTCGACTTTCCGACTCTAGTCCATATACGGATAGCGGAAGTCCGTTGCCGGGAGGAACGTTTCCTTAATGGTCCGCGGCGATGTCCACCTGATCAGGTTGAGCCGGCCGCCGGCCTTGTCATTGGTGCCTGAGGCCCTTGCGCCGCCAAAGGGTTGAAGTCCTACCATGGCACCGGTGGGCTTGTCGTTGATGTAGAAGTTGCCCGCTGCATAGCGTAATATCTGGCACGCTTTGACCATCGCCGGACGGTCATTGGAAAAAATTGCACCCGTGAGCCCGTAGGGCGAGGTCTCATTGCAGAGGTGAAGCGTATCCTCATACTTTTCGTCTTCATAAATGTACAGAGTCACAACCGGACCAAATATCTCCTCCTTCATTGTTATGAAGTCCGGGTCTTTTGTGACGATAATCGTCGGATCAATGAAGTATCCCTTTGACTTGTCGCCGTTGCCACCGTGTAGAATCTCACAGGAGGGTGATGACTTCGCCAGGCCGATATAGCTCATAATGTTGTCAAACGACTTCTCATCTATGACTGCATTCATGAAGTTGCTGAAATCGGCCGGGTCTCCCACCTTTATCTCCGAGGCCTGCCTCCTGAGATGACCGGAAATTTCAGGCCAGAGAGATCTGGGAATATACGCCCTGGATGATGCGGAGCATTTCTGTCCCTGGTACTCAAATGAACCTCTGATGATAGCAGTGGCCGCCTCCAGAGGTGCTGCCGAGTTGTGTATCATGATAAAGTCCTTGCCACCCGTCTCCCCGACAATCCTGGGATATGACCGGTACTTGTCAAGGTTGTTGGCAGCAGTTTTCCAGAGCGTGTTGAATGTACCGTTGGATCCCGTGAAATGGATGCCCCCGAGATCATGATGATTCATCACCACGGAGCTGATAACGGATCCCTGCCCGGGCAGGAAGTTGATAACCCCGGCAGGAACTCCGGCTTCCATGAAGACCTTCATCAGTATCCAGCTTGACAGCAGCGAAGTGGTTGCCGGCTTCCAGACGGTTGTGTTTCCCATGAGGGCAACGGCCATGTTCAGGTTGGAGGCGATAGCAGTGAAATTGAAGGGGGTGATTGTGTAAACAAAGCCCTCCAGAGGCCTGTATTCAACCCTGTTCAGCTGGTCGGTGGCCGACCGCGGCTGTTCACTGTAAATCTGCCCGGCAAAATAGGCATTGAACCGCAGGAAGTCGATAGTCTCGCAGGCAGCCTCAACCTCAGCCTGGTGAACCGTTTTGCTCTGCCCGAGCATGGTGGCGGCAACTATGGCATACCTGTATTTTTTTGAGAGTAGCTCAGCTGCCTTAAGCATGATGGAACCGCGTTCGATCCATGAGAGTGTCAACCACTCCTCTTTGGCTTTCAGTGCCGCATCAACAGCCTGCTCCGTCTCCTTTGTGCCGGCCATGTGATAGGTGGCCAGGATATGCCCGTGATCATGCGGCATTACTACCTTCCCCAGTTTTCCGGTTTTTACGGGTTTACCGCCTATAATGACGGGTATCTCAATGGTTTCAGAAGAAATTCTTTTAAGTTCCTTTTCAAGTTCAGCCCGTTCCAGACAGCCCGGAGCATAACTCTTTAAGGGCTCATTTTCAGGATTTTGAATAGAGTAAATAGCATTATTCATGATAGCATGTTTAATTCCAATATGTAAATCTTTGCATAACGAAAATCAGGTAAATATAGATTATTTAATTTTCTGACAAACAAACAACCATCATGTTGCAATTGTTCCGGATACCGCTGAATTCGTTAATGACCACTCACTGGGGTAGTGGTTCTGAGAGAATATTGCTCGCTATGGCAATCATCTCGGGCTTGCCTAACAGGTAGGCGATGTCATCTCCGTTTATAACCGTGGAGGGTTCGGGGTTCGGGATGATTGTGCTTCCGTGTTTTATAGCCACCATTGTGACCCCGCAGGTTTTTCTTAGCGCTGTCTGGGCTATGGTCTTGCCGGCAAAGACCGACTCCTTTCCGACCTTCACGGCTGCTATCTCAATATCGGGTATATCCTTAAGGAGTGAGTAACCTCCAACCTTGCTCCGGTCCCTGAAAATCCCGTAATTGTCTTCTCTTGTCCGGGCAATTGCTCTTTCGATTTCCATTCGCGGGATAAGGTACTTCCCAAGTATCCTTTCAAAGAAGTCGATTGCGGTTTCGAACTCCTCGGGTATCACCTGGTTTGCGCCCAGGCGGTATAGCTCTTCAATATCAGTCACATGCCTGGTTCTGACAATGATGTGGGCATGTTTGTTCAGTGCCCTGATGTGTTCAACCACGGACATAGCCGTAATGAGGTTTCCCACTGACAGGATAACCATTTCAGCGGTGTGAACGTAAGCCTCGCGCAGGACCGGCTCATATGTTGCATCTCCGAAAACAGCCAGGTTTCCTTTCTCCATCTCCTGCCTTGCACGGTCGGTATCAAAGATGATTGAGGTGAACGGCAGTTCCATTGTTTTTATCATTGATGCAAGGTTGATGACCCTGGAGTCTTTGCCTATCAAAACAGTGTGTTTGCTTATTTCGGGTATCTCCACCTGTTTCAGGGGGAAGAGCCCGTTGACCAGGAACGGGGGCAGCGGCAGCTTCATGATTATTCCGGCCAGGGGTCTGGAAACCTGTATGAGGAAAGGGGACAGCGCCATGGAAGTAATGGCAACGGCCAGGAACAGCTGAAAGTGATATGGCGTTATGATATCATGCGTAAGGCCGAGTCCTGCAAGTATAAACGAGAATTCCCCAACCTGTGCCAGGGCCAGACCCACCACCACTGTTCCGAAAAAGGTATGTCCCAGGGAGAAGGCTGTAAAACCCGCAATAACAGCCTTGATAAAAATGACTATCAGTACTGTGGCTATCACGAGCCACGGATGGTCATACACAAAGCCCAGATCAAGCAGCATTCCAATGGAGACGAAGAAGAAGCTTGTAAAGACATCCTTGAATGGAATCAGGTTTCCAAAGGCACTGTGGCTGTACTCAGTGTCGGAGATCATCAGTCCGGCCAGGAATGCCCCGAATGCCAGAGACATTCCAAGCTCATGCGTCAGCATGGCCACAGCGAGGCAGATCAGCAGGATACTCATCAGGAATAGCTCCTGGCTCCGGGTCATAGCTATCAGGTGCAGCAACCAGGGCATGAGCCACCTTGTTCCGGCCCAGATGAATATCATTATGCCGATAGTCTTCAGCAACATCAGAAGGAGTTCATGACCTGCATCTCCCGTATCACCTCCAAGCATGGGAGTTAAGAGCAGCATCGGCACAAGGATAATATCCTGGAAAATCAGTATCCCGACAATTGTTTTTCCGTAATGAGTAGTCAGTTCCGAACGTTCCTGGAGCAGTTTCAGTACTACTGCCGTGCTGCTTAGGGCGGTGAGGAAGCCCACGAAGACGGATTCATTCCAGGTTAAGCGATAGACCCTGGCCACCAGCATGGTGACGCCCGCAGTGAGCAGGAGCTGCATGAATCCCCCTAAAAATACAACCCGGCGGATTTTCAGGAGATGGTTCAGGGAAAACTCCAGACCGATGGTAAACATCAGGAGTATCACACCTATCTCGGCCATCACCTCCACATTCTCCGGAGAGCTTATAAGCCCAAGCAAATAGGGTCCTGCAATAACCCCGGTAAGAAGATACCCTATAAGTGCAGGGACCTTTATCCGGGTGAAGATAAAATTCACAAAGGTGGAGAGTGCAAAGATGATAACGATATCCTTGAGGACACCCAGTTCCATTTTCTTAACGCGGTTAGGGCACTAAAGATATGAAAAGATGAGCTTTGTTGTTTCAGTATAAAAACAGGGCCTGCCGAACAAAGAAAATCCCGGCTGTTCAGACCGGGATATTGAAGAGTAAAAAAACGCGGGCACAGCAATAGTACCCTGAATCAGTCTGTCATTTTTCTGAGGTGGCCATCCTCAATGAGCCATTCTGTTACTTCGGGGTCATGACTGCGCAGGAGCCATGTTGACAGGGAGGTTCCCGGAACGCAACGCACCTCCGTCCCCTCGGGAAGGCTGATGTCTATATCGACAAGGGAGCCGTTCCACCTGCGGCCCTCTGGCAGCGAGAAGTACTCATCAAGGTAGAGGGTGTCACCTGAGAATCTCCAGTTGAAACCGACTTCTCTTGCGTTGGCCCGGGCCTCGGTGTCGGATTTGCTGCAACCCCATTTGTCTACTGAGATCCACCCTGCGGTGGTGTCGCTGCCATAGATGTTCAGTTCGGGAGTGGCCCATAGTCTGTTGGTCTGGGTGCTGCGCAGGAATTTGAAATTGTCAACTGATGCAGATTCATCATAATCAATCTCAGCCATCCTTGCTCCCGGAGCGATCCAGATCGTTTTTGGTGCGGGATCAAGACTGATCCGCTGTTCAACATTCTCCCTGTTGGAATAGACCGAGAGCTGCAGGCTGAGAAATACGCCAAGTGCGCAGAGCGAAGCAATCCATATTACAAAAAGAACAATGCTCAGCACCCTGAATTTCTCCCTTATCCTGAAGATCATCTTTATCCCCAGCCAGGTGAGGCTGGCAAGGGGAATTAGCACAACCAGCGCCGTGAGAATGAGAACAGGCCATACCATATTGCTGTTCAGTACAATTGAAAGAAGTGTATGGATGTTGGTCATCTCAGGCTCAATTGCCGAGGTAAGGAATGTAGTATTACTGAAGAATATGAGAATAGTAAAGGCGAAGAGCAGAGTGAAACCCATGGTGGTGAAAATTGCTCCTAAGAAAATGGCAATCACCCTTAATATTGCCGACATGAGTTTGCCGAATACCCTGAAGAATTCAGATAACGCTTTGCCAACCCGGGCCGACAGGCTGTTAGGATCGTACATCGATTTGCGGCTGTAGGTCCCGCTTCTGACTGACATGGTGCTGTCGTCATAGTAATCCTCGGGAGCACCCATTATGTTGATCATGTTGTTCACCATCTCCTTTGATACGAGGGTGGGTGGTTCGTTGCCGCCTCCGAAGATCTCGGCTATCCGGGCTTCGATGTCTGCAACAGTCTCATCACCGCCCTGCTCTGAACTGAACCTGGCTGATACATGTGCCAGATAGAGTTTCAGGATCTCCCAGGCCTCCTCATCAATGCGGAAGAGCTGCCCGGCAATATTGATGTCAATAGTCTTTTTCATGGCTGCCGTTATTTCTTGTCGCGTATCTGGTTGACCGACCCGACCAGCTCCTCCCAGGCTTTGTCAAGCTCATTCAGATAGATGTTTCCCAGTTCGGTAAGTTCATAGTATTTGCGTGGGGGCCCCTGCGGCGATTCTTCCCACCTGTAGCTTAGCAACCCCGCATTCTTCTGTCTTGTCAGCAGGGGGTAGAGAGTGCCTTCCACGACTATCACCTCGGCTTTTTTCAGCTCGTTGATGATGTCCACGGCGTAGCAGGAGTTCCGTGAGAGTAC
>DCSU01000059.1:8313-18356 GCA_002325785.1 Bacteroidales bacterium UBA1458
TTGATCCGCCGCTGGCTGAGATCAAAGTTTCATTTTCTTTTTTACTGTCTCGAACTCCTCCTTGACGGAATCTTTGATGTTCTCTATCGTCACCGGGTCACCCCTCATCTCCAGCTTCTGTGCTGTTGTTTTGGCTTCCGGCAACACTATCCACAGGATGAGGTAAAGCCCAAGACCGAACCCTCCGGCGATTATCAGGATTGAGAATATTATCCTCATTATCAGCGGATCCCAGTCGAGGTAAGCTGATATCCCGGCGCAGACGCCGCCGAACACGCGCCTGTCCGGATCGCGGTACATCCGGCGCTGTGATCTCGGTGGCCTTTCCTCAGAAGGTTCGCTGCCACTGATTACCTCAGGTGACCCGAGAATAGACATAACCTCTGTCACATCCTTCATTGTGATAACCTGCTTGTAGGGACTGAGCCTCATCCGGAACAGTTCGGCAATCCGTCCCTCAATATCAGACATGATCTCCGAAGCACTCGATTCACCTGAAAATTCCTTTTCCAGGCTCTTCATGTACTGCCGGAGACGCTCATAGGCATCCTCGTCCACGTTGAACGGGTATCCCCCGAGATTAATGTTAACCGTTACTTTCATTGTTTTTTTAATAAGGTACCTGTTAATACATATTAATTTTACTTTGCAAAGATATAAACAAAAAATAATACCATGCAATACATAGTACCAAATATTTAAAAATATTTTTATTTTGCAACATGCAACCTGTTTTAATGATTGCGGGAGATAGCAAGGAATCACTAACTTTATGCAAACTTATTATCATGAAAGCATATAACTGGGGAATTCTGGGCACGGGCAACATCGCCCACAAGTTTGCGCGGGCGCTGATGCTGCTTGACAACGGCCATCTTTATGCGGTTGGATCACGTGATGCACAAAAGGCTGCCGCATTTGCCTCCGAGTTCGGGTTCACGAAGCATTACGGCAGTTATGAGGAGATGCTGTCAGATCCCGGGGTGGAGGTGGTTTATATCTCATCACCGCACTCGCACCATCTTGAGCACACGCTGCTCGCCCTGCGCAACGGGAAGCATGTTCTGTGCGAGAAGCCTATGTCTTTGAATGCGCCGGAGGTGACAGTGATGGCGGATGAGGCCCGAAAACAGGAACTTTTCCTTATGGAGGCGCTATGGCCGCCTTTTCAGCCTTCGTATGTTAAGGCTGATGAAATCCTGAAGAGCGGCAAGCTGGGTAAGCTTCTGCACATGAGAGGGAAGTTTGCCTTTGTCTCGCCATACGAACCTGAACGCAGGACTTATGACCTGAAGCTTGGCGGGGGATCGTTGCTTGACATAGGTATTTATCCGATTATGGACATCCTCAGATATATGGGTGAGCCCGAATCTGTTATAGCTTCCTCTGTCCTCGCTCCAACGGGAGCTGATGAGAGCACCTCGGTTATTTTCAGGTTCAGTGACGGCCGGATGGCGGAGGCATACAGCTCTTTCGGGAACATGGGAGGTGTCTCAACCGAGTTCAACTTTGAGAACGGTAACCTGAACCTCACGCGGGGGCGTGACCGGAGCCAGCATCTGCTGATAGAGTATCCCAATGACGTTGACGACAGGATCTTCACTCCGCCCGCACAGGGCTACCAGTATGAGGCGGTGGAGGTAATGAACTGTCTCGACAGGGGGCTGACGGAGAGCCGGGTTGTTCCGCTCTCTTTCTCCATAATGCTTGCGCGGACGCTTGATGCTGTGCGTGAGAAGACCGGCATAAAGTACCCGGGACGTGACAGGTAGTTTTTAAGAGGGGTTCCTGCATCATGGAAGAGGGCTCTGCTGCGGCAGAAAAGAGAAGATTGTTACTCAGCATGCTAATCCCGTTCCTGCTTGTCAGTTTCATGTGGCTGGTAAGGACAGCGGAGGTGATCTTTGAGACCGACTTTCATTTTATGGGTATTTTCCCCCGGAAGGTCATCTCTCTCACCGGGATAATCACCTCGCCCTTCATCCATTCCGGGTTCAGGCACCTGTTCAACAACACCCTCCCCCTTTTTATCCTTGGCACGGCTCTGTTCTACTTCTATTCGCAGGTATCATTCAGGGTACTGCTCTGGATAACTCTCCTGACGGGCCTGGCCGTCTGGCTGACAGCCAGGCCCGCATGGCATATCGGTGCAAGCGGTATTGTCTACGGCCTGGCATCATTTCTTTTCGTCAGCGGCATCATAAGACGACACATACCGCTGATGGGACTCTCGCTGCTGGTGGCCTTTGTTTACGGCGAGATGGTATGGGGCATTTTCCCGGGGTTCAGGATTGATATCTCTTGGGAATCGCACATGCTCGGGGCCGCCGCCGGACTACTGCTTGCCTTATGGTACCGTGCCGAAGGACCGCAGAGACCTGTACCTTTTTACGAAAAAGAGGATGAGGAGGAGGGCGATGCCCCTGAAGAAAATGATTCTGCAGCGAAGAATATAGTGAATTAATTGCTATTTTTAAGGCCTTTAAAACTAACCTAAAATCCCAGTAATGTACGTCAGAACTGGTACTCCGGCATTTGATGAGCTCATACCGAGAATTAACAGGTTCCTTGAGCAGGATCTCCTTGAACTGAATATCGATGGTGAGAAAATAAGAGGATACAGGTCGCCCGACGCCAGATCCGTTTGGATAAGGAACTATTCAGACATGATGCGGGCACTCCGTTATTCCGAGGCTGATCTTAAGAGCGTGGTAAGGCATTTTGCCGACAACCAGGCAAGGAACGGACGCATCTTTGACTATTTTACCACCTTCCCTGAGAAGCTTCCCTGCGAGCGTGAAAACTGGACGAAGTATGTCCGGAGCCCGGTAGAGGCTGATACAGAGTTCAGGTTCATCAAGGCTGCCTGGCTTGCATGGCAGGCCACCGGTGATGATGCCTTCATCAGAAACCTGTTGCCATCATTCGAGAGAGCCCTTGCCTATGTCATGGGCGGGCGCTATTTCGACAGGGATAAACACCTGTTCCGCAGGCCCTATACCATTGATACATGGGACTTTGCATATCATGCAGGGCATCATGACTGGCTTCAGTTCCAGATAGATGACAACACCTTCTGGGGATATTTCCACGGTGACAATAGCGGTTATTATGAGGCCTTCCACTTCATGTCATACTGGTATAACATGTTTGGAGACAAGGTCAAGTCGGCACAGTGGCGTGATCATGCCCTGAAACTTCGTAAGAGCCTTAACGCCACCTGTTTCAACGGCTCATTCTACACTCATTTCGTCAAACAGACACCTGTAACCATTGAGGGCGTTGATGAGGCCTCACAGCTGAGTCTGAGTAATCCGGCTGCCATCAACAGGGGTGCTGCCTCGCCGCATATCGCAAACTCCATCATCAATGAATACATTAAGCGGCGTGAGACTACCTCGGCTTTTGCAGAGTGGTTTTCCATCGATCCTCCGTTCCCGGCAGGCATCTTCGGCGATTACAAGCTGTCGCGCGGTGCATACTGTAATGGCGGCATCATGCCACTTACCGGCGGCGAGTTGGCCAGGGCGGCCCTTGAGTACGGATTTGAACAGTATGGGATTGACATCCTGATGCGCTATTATGACCTGATCTCACGCAACGGGGAGACATATCTGTGGTATTTCCCTGACGGGAAGCCCTCCACGGTTGAGACCAGCACCTCGCCTGAGGCCAAGCCTACTGACGGCTGGGGATCGTCGGCCATGCTCTATGCCTTTGTGGAGGGACTGGCGGGAGTACAGGATAAGGACAAACTCTTCAGGAGAGTTCGCATATGTCCCAAATGGATATCAGCCGGAGTTGAGAAAGCAGATGTGAAGATCGACTATAAGAGTTCAGGCGCATTTGTAAAGTACAACTACCACCATACAGCTGACAGGCTTACTATTACGCTAACAGGGAGCTATGAGTATCTCCAGCTCTCATTGCCCGTACCTGGCAACTATGAGGCAGGAGACCTGACCATAGGGAGAAAGAAGAAGAAATACATAATGGCAACCATCAACCAGAGCAATTACCTTATCGCTGATGCCGATGTAAGCGGTGAGTGCGAGGTTGTTTTGAAGCTGCGGAAGAAACCTTAGACCGTAAACAGGTTATATATGAATTCAAAACCAGTAGCGATCATTACGGGAGCAAGCAGGGGCATCGGCCGGGCCATCTCGCTGAGGCTTGCTTCCGAAGGGTATGATATCGCAGGTATTGCCCGTACCCCTGACAGCGATTGTATGTTATCACTTCAGGCTGAGACAGAAAAACAGGGAGTCGACTTCTTCCCGGTGGGGCTCGATGTTGCCCACACTGACCTCCATGACGAGGCGATCTCAAGCATTCTTGAACATTTCGGCCGGATTGATGTCCTGGTGAATAATGCGGGCATCGCACCGATAGAACGCAAAGATTTGCTGGACCTTGATGAGGAGACATATGACCGCGTTCTGGCCGTCAACCTCCGTGGTCCGGTATTTTTGGCACGCCGGGTGGCCCGCGAGATGATATGGATGAAAGATCAGGTAAAAGATTACAAGCCTTCAATTATGTTTGTGACCTCATTCCTGGCCTACACCTCCTTCAGCAATGCCGTTGAGGTGTGCCTCTCAAAGGCTGCTCTCAGCATGGCTGCCCTCGTTTTTGCCGACAGGCTGACCGAGGAGGGAATAAATGTTTACGAAATCAGGCCCGGACTGATTAAGACCGAGCTCACATCCAGAAGCAAGTACAAGTTTGACAAACTGATCGCCGAGGGACTTGTTCCTCAGAAACGGTGGGGCACTCCTGATGATGTGGCCAAAGCGGTGGCTTCTCTGGCACGGGGCGACTGGTCATTTTCTACCGGCACGGTATTCGAGGTCAGTGGTGGCTTAAATATCATAAGCATTTAGTAAACAGCAGTTTAAATATTACGGGATTTTCTTGCCGTCTTGTTTTATTCAACGTTTGTTGAACAAAATTGCCATCTGGTTGGTTTTATTTCAAACAAATAGAAAAGAAATAAAATGAAAAAGGCAGGTTTAATATTATTTATCGCTCTGTTCACGGTAGCCCATCTTTCAGCCCAGAAGAGGCATGAGGCTGATGCTTCCGGAACAAAAGTCACCTGGAAGGGGAATAAAATTATTGGCAGTGAACATGTCGGCACCATCAATCTGAAGTCCGGCTGGATCACACTTGCAGATAATGCTATCACAGGTGGTGAGTTCATAGTTGACATGAACAGTATTCAAAACACTGACATTACTGATGAGAAGATGCGTGCAAAGCTTGAGGGCCACCTTAAGTCAGAGGACTTCTTCGGAGTGGATAAATTCCCCGTATCGAAGCTTGTGCTTACCGGCGGCAGCAAATTTGCAAACGGCACCTCCACTGTCAAGGGAAATCTGACGATCAAGGAAGCCACGCAACCCGTTGAATTCACTGTTCGCGAATCAAAGACCGGTGAAGTTGCAACCTACTCGGCAACAGTAATTTTTGATCGCTCACTGTACGATGTAAGGTTCGGATCAGGCAAATTCTTCTCCAATCTCGGAGACAATGCCATCAAAGATGAGATTAGTCTCGACGTTAAGCTGGTTGTGAAATAATACCCGTTCAGCCGAGCAGTTTGCAATACAGTTCGTATGTTCTGCTGATTGTCTCACTGTGGTTGAACTCATGAAGTATGGTCTCCTTCGCCCTTGCACCCACAAGGCCGAGGGAGTCCCTTTTTTCCCAGCAGTGTATGATAGCCTCAGCCAGTGACTGTGCTGAGCCTCTCCTGACCACGAACCCGTTATCGCCCCTGGCAAACAGTTCTTTGGCGCCGCCGCCGTCGGTGACTATCACCGGCCTTGCCAGGCACATCGCTTCGGTTATGGCCCTTCCCAGCCCCTCGCTGAGGGAGGGCTGCACATAGAGGTCGCAGCCGGCCATCCACTCAGGCGGATTCTTCAGGTGTCCCTTGTGAATGAATTTTGCGGCCACACCGCTCTTCTGTGCAAGGTGAAGAGTATCAGGCGAGTCCGTGCCATCACCGATAAGTATGATCCTGAAGGGCATCTCTGCAGGAAGCAGGCTGGCGGCCTCTGTCAGATATTTTATCCCCTTTACCTTTCGGAGTATCCCGACCGAGCAGATCAGAAAATCCTCGTCTGACACCCCCATCTCTCCGCGTGTCAGCGGTTTAATGCCGGAGAACCATGCCGGATCATATCCGCGGTAAATCCTGACCGTTCTGTCTCTGCGCCAGGGAGGGAGCTGTCGCTTTACGTGAGCCTCCACCGCGTCACTGGCGCATATGAGACTGTCAATACGGCGATTGAGGAAGGCGAGCCAGGCGGACGGATCATGCCAGTGCAGGCTGAGGGAGCCGTAGTAACCGATGATCTTTATCTTCCTTCCCCTCGATGCCATCAGGCAGTTGGTCATTGCCTTACCGAAAGTGACGTGGATAATGTCAAAACTGCCATGATCAATTATCTCCCTGAGCCTTTTGATGACCCGTTTACTGATCTTTTTGTCAAATATTACATATTCGACGCTTATTCCGCTCTCCTCCAGGTCTCTTGTCTCTGCTGTCGGCCTCTGGGTGACGACGCTGATATCGACCCCCCTGGCACGGAGTCCGCGGATAAGCATCCTGTCAGCAATGGTGTTGAAAGGAGAAAGAGAAATATCACTGATGAACAGGACCCTGTATGCCATGGCCGGATATGCTGGTTCAGTAACTCAGGGTTTCGGCATTTGCCATCTCTATGAACGACAGGTAGATAAGCTTCGCAATATCCTCCATTATCTCAGGGGTTACGGCCGTCTCATCATCACCGGGAAGGTGGTAGAATACCGGTTTCACCCCGTCTGTGGTTGACAGGCTCATTGTTCGGAATCCGTCTGCCAGGAATACCAGTCCGTCACTGCGGGGCCGGCCGTAGAACGAGCCTCCCGAGGTTGATACTCTCATCGGCCTGTGGATGTATTTGTCATTTGATCGCTTGAAATACTCTGCCAGCCCTGCGCATGTGGCTGATGTGCTTACCGCAAGCCCGGTGCCGTTACCCACCATGTCAAGGTTGATGTAGGTGACGGTCTTATCCTTCGGGAAGAGGGGATATTGCGTATAGAATTTGCTGCCCAGCAGTCCGACCTCTTCACCCCCAATCAGGAGGAACATCACCGTGCGTTTTAGCTTTATACCTGAGGCCGACAGGGCTTTGGCGGCAGCCATTATGTCAATCACCCCGCTGCCGTTGTCGAGCCCGCCGTCGACGAGCAGTCCGCCGGCGTTACCAACGGCATCAAGATGACCGCCGATGATGATCACCTCATCCTTCAATACCGGGTCACTTCCTTGAATCATACCTGCAACATTGCAGGTTTTGCCCTCGGGATGCCGGGTGGTATTAGCCTTGATAGTCACTGTTTTTCCGGTGGCGAAGGGGACAGGTTTGAAGGTCTTGTCCATTTGTTCAAGAAGAACCTTGTTGTCTTTCCCGAGGCCGGCAAATATGTCGGCCAGCGGTTCCGGTCCAATGCCGCAGACAATCATGTTTTCAACATAGGATATATTAGGGTTGGCGCTGTTTCCGTCGATGTAGAGCATTCCGGCTGCACCGTGGGAGGCGGCGTTTTCGACCTTATACTGGTGGTAGCAGTATTTTACCCATTTTGCATATTCGGGATTACGAACGTCCTTGAAAGGAACATCACGGTTCATCAATACAATCTTTCCCTTAACATCAATGCCTTTGTAATCGTCATAGTTCAGTTCCGGGGCGGTGGTTCCGTAGCCCACATAAACGACTTCAGCCGTCACCTCACCGTTGCCCGAGTTCATCCCCGGGTAGTAATCGGCCGGCGCCGAATAGCTTTTCCGGATGACAGAGCCGTCTTTCTGCAAGAGGTGAAGCTGCAGCGCTCCCATGTTGTTTACGATGGTATAAGGATGGTCAAACCACTGGAAATAAGAGCCGTCGTCGCCCGCGGGTTTTACTCCCCATTCACCCAGTTTACCGGCTGCCCATTCGGCTGCTGCAAGGTATTCCGGTGTTCCGGCCAGTCTTCCGTTGAATTCCGGTGCGCATACTTCTGCCATCCAGCCGGCTATCTCCTCGCTGCTGATGGAGTGGAAATATTTAAGTACTGTTTGTTCATCTGTATCCTGGGCATATGTTATAACGGAGCATGCAATTGCAGTTAGCAGTATTGTAAGTTTTCCAGATCCTTTGCACATTTTCTTTGTAAGATTAGAACTGATGATACGGATGCAAAAATAATCTTTTAAGAGAGCTACTCTACAACAATTTCATCTACAAATATCCACGATGGCTGACCGGCTCCCCGGTGCCATTCGGGACATTTCTTCAGTGACCGGGCTGTAATTTTGAGTTTTGATGCCTTCACAGGGGGGAATTCATATTCCATGTGAACGGGTATAATATCCTGGTTGAATCCGGTGGTTTCAAATTTCCGTGACGCCACTGTGACAAAGTCTGTTCCATTTTCAGATGCCTCAATGATTACTTCAGAAGGCAGGAAGATCCAAGAAACATGATCACAGAGGAAATTCATGCTTAGGGTGCTCACCTCGCCTGAGGGTTCAAGGGCAATTTCCATGATCATATCCTCGCCCTCATATCCGAGCCATCCTGAGGTGAAAGTCCTTCCTCCGAAAATGCCGTCAGACATTGAGGCAGCGCCCATGCTTTCGTAGCGTGTATGGATAGGTGACAGTGAGCGGAAGTCATCCGGCCGGGCTTTATTTTCCATCACGCCCATGCTGATTATCCTGTGGATGTGCTCGCGGTAATCACTGATAGAATAGTTGTGCTCACTGACAGTGGTGACACCGCTTTTCTCACTGTTTCTTGTCACCCTTTCGAGCTCCCTCATCATCTCCTCGTTGATTATTTTGCCGGCAGGGGTGGTTTTCACGAAAGAGAGTGCTGTATCGCCGGCATTCAGGGCATAATCAAGCCATGCAAAGTCAACTGACATCCTGGCCCTCAATACCCTATTTAGGTATACGGAGTCGTTTCCCACGGCTGCCTCTGCCCGGTTCATCAGGTCATGGTATGCTGTCAATAGGTCACGGGTCAGAAACGACTGGAAATAGTACGATGGCAAGCCGTAGATGTCAAGGCTTTGCGTATCCGCAACCGACTTAAGGCTTGAATGGGAGAGATCGAAATATTCCCGGATGTAGGGGGCTGCATTACCGTAGTATTTGTCCAGGAACCGGTTTATAAGGGAATCGCCGTTCAGGTAAGGATCCCAGAGCAGTTTGGCTATGTAATACTGTTTCAGTTCGGCAAGGTCAGACCATGAGCTGCCGCTTCCCTGCTGAAACATCATTGGTATTTTCTGGCTGTGGAAGAGTTGTATGTTGGGTTGCAGCACGTGGAAATTAGGGAAGGGACAGAGGTAGGTGCGGAACTGCACCACATAGTCCCACATGAAAATATTATCCGTGAGGCTGCTCCACACCTTCAGATCCCTGACGAAACCGGCGCTCCTCGGGTCATCTGCCAGCGGCATGCTCCGGTTGCACTCTATTGAGCAGAACATCACATTGACGTTCTCCGCAGGCTTTATATTTACCGGCGCCTGACGCGTGAACTGGTAGGCGAGTGTGGATATCTGTTTATCCGGAAATTGCGCAGCGATTTTATTTGCCATCTCAATATAGGCTCCGGAGACAGCGCCGTATTTTTCATAGAGTTTTTTGCACTCCGGGCATTCGCAATAATTGATACAGTCATTCTGTGAGACAGACCAGTAAATCTTTTCGGGCGCCTGGGCCATCCGGACGGCAAGGTTGTCCGACAGGATCCGGATAACATCAGGGTTGCTGAGGCATAGCTGTCCATCCTGTATACGTTTTCCGTTCACGAGTGAGAAGTACTCAGGGTGGGTGCTGAAATATTCTGAGGGAGGCATCAGTTGCGGAAACGTATGAACGAACATGCCCCATTCGCCAAATGTGCTCAGCTTGTTCCATGCGGTAAAGCCGGGTTTTTCCCTGTCCGGCAAGTGCGCCACTCTGAAGCTGAATGCCGGTTCATAAACTG
>DCSU01000059.1:18376-28508 GCA_002325785.1 Bacteroidales bacterium UBA1458
GTAAACCTCATGCATCCGGCGTGTTCCTCAAGCATGGTATAGACAGAGTGGAGGTCGGCATTTCCGTTGTTACCTGCCAGCACCAGGGTGTCAGGTGACGATGAGATGATAAAACCGTCACGGCTCAGGGTGCTTATCTCCCTGAAGACGGGGTTCTCTTCCAGTCCTGTTTTCCCAATAAAAATGAATTTTGTTCCCGGTTCTGTCTGGTCACTTACAGTCAGTGGTTTTCCGGTTATGCGAAGAAAGTACTGCTCCAGTTCAGATGCAGCTTTTAATGTGAGCGAATCGGCGCCGTGTCCGGTGACAATGGAATAGCTGTAATCCGGACTGATGATAAAGCTCCCGGGCTGGCATGAAGAGACAATCAGCGCTACCATGGCGGCTGCCAGTACTGCAGGATGCTGGCGGAAAACAGGTTCTGGTTTCATATTCTCTCAGATTTGCAGTATGCAACTTAAGAAAAAGAAATTTTTCCTGAAAGCGGCTGACAATCATTATTGTATTATTCGCAAATTATAGCAAATATTGTGGTAGAATGACCTACAGATGAGCAGCAACACTATTACCGGATCTCCGAAACGCCTGGTGACGCGTGATTTCATCATCCCCTTTGTTTTGGTTACGAGCCTCTTCTTCCTTTGGGGGGTGGCTCACAGTCTTCTTGATGTTCTAAACAAGCATTTTCAGGATATCCTTGGTATCACCAGGGCGAGGTCAGGCCTGGTACAGGCTGCCCTTTACGGCGGGTACTTCGTGATGGCCATCCCGGCAGGGCTCTTCATGAACAGGCTTGGATACAAGAAGGGAATTTTAACCGGTTTATTGTTATATGCCGCAGGGGCCTTTCTCTTCCTGCCTGCGACCTTCATACAGACATTTGAATTCACCCTTTTTTGCCTGTTCATCATTGCATGCGGACTCACCTTCCTTGAGACGGCTGCAAACCCGTATTCGAGTGTTCTCGGTCCGAAAGATACCTCGGAGCAGCGGCTGACACTCTCGCAGTCGTTCAACGGACTGGGGTGGATAATCGGTCCGGCCCTGGGGGGGATGCTGATACTGGGAGGCAGCGGGGAGGCTGAGGCGAACAAGTTCTCTTCGATGGCGCTGCCATACATGATTGTCGGAGGGGTGGTGCTGGCTGTTGCCTTTATGTTTGTCATTACCAGGATGCCTGATATCCACGAGGGGGAGCATGACAGTCACGGCGACAGGGGTACGTACAGGGGACTGTTAAAGGTAAGGCACTTCCGGTATGCAGTCATTGCACAGTTCCTGTATGTGGCAGCGCAGACAGGTATCAACAGCTTTTTCATCAACTATGTGGTGGAGACCATGCCGGACTATTCGCCGGAGAAGGCAGCCTACCTGCTGTCGCTGGGTTTTGTCTTCTTCATGTCAGGCCGCTTCATCGGGTCACTGTTCATGAGCTGGTTCAGACCGAGGCAGATGCTTGGTATATACGCGCTCATCAACACCGTGGCTATGGTGCTTGTGATCCTTAGCCTCGGTTGGCCGTCGCTCATTGCCTTATACCTGAATTATTTCTGTATGTCTATAATGTTCCCGACAATTTTTGCGTTAGGATTAAAAGATCTTGGAGGTATGACCAAGAGGGGCTCCTCGGTACTGGTGATGACGATTGTCGGCGGGGCCGTCTGTCCAATTCTCATGGGGCGAATTGCAGATGTTTCGGGGATGGCTGTCGGGTTCGTGGTGCCGCTTATCTGCTTCGCTTTTATTGCGTGGTATGCATTTTTCAGGGCGAAGAGTATCAAGAATTTAAAGAATGAGGATCATTCGCATGTTTAGAAATGTAACAATAATAACCTCTTTTACGTTGCTGTTAGTGTCTGGTATCTGCACCGGACAGAAAACCTGGTGGGGGGAATATTCGGTTTTTGCAGGCGGGGGTATCAATGATATTTTCCGGTTTGAAGAGGCTGAGGGTGCGGGGTCGGTCAACGGAACGGGTATGTGGACAGGGGGTTTTAACCTGCGGAGACTGTTCGGTGATCACTTCAGCATTGAGACTGGGCTTACGTATGTGCATCAGTATTACTACACCAGCCCTGCTCCGGGAATTGGGGGTGAGGACCGGCCAGGTGATTTTGGCGTGATAGCCGTGCCGCTGACGGCGCGGGTCGATTTTCTGAAGTGGTTTTTCGCGGATGCGGGGGCACTCTTCGCTCTTCAGCCGGGTGTTTCTGATGTTACCAACATGTCCGGTATTGGGGTCACACTCGGGACGGGGTTTCAGTACAATTTCAAGTCAGACATGTTTATCCGGGTACGCGCTTATGGTAGCCAGTACGGTCTGCTTCATCTGATTCCTGAAGACCATCCACAGATGCTGATCAATTCAGGTGTGACGCTGGGGGTGGGGTACAGGTTCGTACATTTGGGTAAGTGCAACTGTCCGGCCGACAACATGCCGCGAAGAAGAATCTATTAGTTTTCAGCCGCAGCGGTATTCTGAGGCTTATCCTCGGGCCCGGATAAATTTTAATCTTTATTTGCAAACCTGATCGGGTCCTTTTCCTCGGCCCCGGATTCGTTAATCTTCAGCTATCTCGGCAATCAGTGCTTTTGCCTCTGCCCATTTTTCATCAGGCATACGGGCTCCGATATTTTCAATCACTTTACCAGCCAGGATTGATCCGAACATTCCGCATTTGTCGAGGCTGAATCCGTGTGAGAAGCCATAGAGGAATCCTGCCGCGTAGAGATCGCCGGCGCCGGTGGTGTCAACCGCTTTGACCTTCAGGGCGTCAACTTTGATGACCTCATCGCCGCGCTTGATCCATGAACCGTCTGAGCCTGTCTTAACGACAGCAATATGGCATTTTTTCGATATCTCGTCAAGAGCCTCCACGGGGCCCAGGCCGGTGAAGGCGCGGGCCTCCTCCTCGTTAGCGAAGACGATATCGACGTATTGATTGATTATGTCATTGAATTCCGCGAGCTTGTCGTTAACCACATTAAAGCTGGCCAGGTCGAGGGCCACGCACATCTTGTTTTCTTTTGCCAGTCGGCATGCCTGTTTTACCAGGGGGAGGTTAAAGATGAGGTATCCCTCGAGGTATAGAACGTGGTATCCTTTGAAGTACGCGCTCCGGAGTTCTTCGGCTATCAGTTCAGTAGCAGCTCCCAGGTGGGTGGCAAAGGTGCGTTCGGAGTCGGGGGTTACCAGTGCCACGGCGGTGCCGGTAGGCGAATCGGGAGCACGCATGAGTACGGGTGTAAGGCCTGCGTCGACCATATCCTTTTCGTAGAAGTTTCCGAGTTCATCGCGGCCCACTTTGCCAATGAACGACGAGTGTACTCCCATGACGCCGAGGCCGTACATGGTATTACCTGCCGAGCCGCCGGAGGCGAGGGTTTTGTTCAAGCCGTTGATAGCCTGTTTTATCTCACCAGAGCGGGAGGCATCGACCATTGTCATGCTTCCTTTGGGTAGGCCGAAACGGTTGAGGCAGGACTCATCCTGTACTAAAGTCATCACATCGACCAGGGCGTTGCCGATGCCAATAATTTTCTTCATCCGGAAATTTTTGCCAAAGATATTGCTTAATTCGTTTAAAGCGGTTAATTTTGTGCCTCTCAAAAAGAGGGAATATCTTCCTCAGTAGCTCAGTTGGTTAGAGCACCTGACTGTTAATCAGGGGGTCCTAGGTTCAAGTCCTAGCTGGGGAGCGAAAGCCGGTCGATGACCGGCTTTTTCATTTTGTGCTGGACTTGAGCCCTCGCTGCAGTCTGACACCTCCCTATCCCGACCTACAAGGTCGGGACTTAACGGTCGGTTCGGTTCAAGTCCTAGCTGGGGAGCGAAGCAAGTCAGACACTTACATTCAAAATGTAGGTGTCTTTTTTATTAATGGGCCAGTTTTGGGCCAGCTTCTGGACGATATTCAAGGTTTTGGGGTCAATTTTGGGTGACGCAGATGCCTATTGACTCTGGGCTTCATTAGTCATTCAACCCTTATAGTGAACGCATAAATACTTTAACTGGAATATGCCTTAGCATTTTTTAAGCTCAATATCGAGTCTTTCTCTTTTGGGATACAAGATTAAAACCCGGGCCCGGAGTGCAGATACTTACTGATTAACGGGGTATGCAATAGAATCATCTGAAAATTTCGGTAAGTTTATGCAACTATTAAAAGGAAAGTCAGTTTCATATCAGTAAGAGTAAGGGATTGAAGTAATCTCATATGGGTTCAGGAAAAATATTCTTCATTCCGGCAGTAATTCTCTGCTTTTTTTCAGGCTGTGAGTTTGTTCCTCATGAAGTGCCGGAGACTGTCATTGATCCTCCTTCCATTATAGCTCCGCCTATTTTCATAAATCTAAATGACTATAATGATACGATCAGGCTTGGCTGGCTAACTGATTTTACCTACAGTGTATCAGGCGGTAATGCCCTGCTGGCTGTTAAAATTGCATTTGAGGGTGATATTCTGGTTGACAATACAGTTGACAATATCAGTTCGTTTAGGTTTTCACTGGATCCGTTCCGGTACAGTAACGGCCTTTATGAACTCAATATTGAAATAATCACAGGTTCAGGTACCGGAAGTATCGCTGACAAACTGGGTGCAGAGGGGTACTTTTATCAGCTCAGTTGGCCGGTATACATTGATAATACCTTGCCTGAAGGGATATATAACTACGAAATTGATGCTACTCCGACTGCTAAAGGGATGGAGCTTTCATGGCCTTCATTCAATCATTGCAACTTTGTTTCCTATGTGATCTACCGGGAAAACTTCCCATTCGAACGAAACGGCGTTGCCATAGCTGAAATAACAGATCCTCTTGATACTACTTTTATTGACACTACTTACTGGGAGGGGCACAGGTTTCTGTACTACCTGGGGATTAAATATCCGGGGGGGATTTTCAATGCAAATTCCACTTGGATAACCTCACATCTGACTGGCTTCAAGGCTGAGTGGCAACCTGACGGAACAGTGGATGTTGAATGGGACAAGGCCAGGAATCTTGAGTCGTTTGGTATGTATAACATATGTTCTTCGTATGGCTACGGAGGTAAGAACATAGAAGAGTATTATATCGAGGATCCAAATCAGAATTACATCACCTTGCAGCAGGGAGGTTTCGGGAAAGGTTTATATGTCTTTCTTAGGTTTATTCCCATTGGTGTGGAGCCGGAAAATTACGGTTATCTAAGAAAATCATATTTAATTGTTGAACCTGAGAAAATGATCCCGAATCACTTGATGTCATATTATGTTAACGGCAGGGATTTTGTAATCCTTAGCGGATTTGAGACAATTTACAGGTATCATCCGCATGACATTCATCTCAGCGATTCGATTTCCGGTAGTTTTGACAGCAGGTGTATTTTATCAGTTTCAAACGACGGCAACAGGTTTGCCTATTTTCAGGACGGCAATTATTTTATCAGGAATACAGATGACTTTACGCTTATAAATGAGTTTCCGGGTCCTCCAGCAGGTACTGAAGAGCTGAAGCCCGTATATTCTTCCCTCTCCGACCAGAACAAGCTACTTGTAACTGATATTGATGGCATTGTTTACCTGTGTAACATAGATGATGGCAGCCTTATCATGAAAGACACCCTGAAAATCGGAAGTTATCCGGTCAATGTTGCACACCTGGCTCCTGACGGCAATACAATGGTTGCCTATACAAACAATGGTTACCGGGCTGTTGTACATTATACTTTGGATGACGATGAGTGGGTTGAGACAGGAATTACAGAGATTTCACCACGCGAGATTTTTTATTCCGTTGACGGGACATCAGTATATATATCTTCATTTTCAGGCATCGAACAACGAAAAACCGATGACTTTTCGTTGATTTCTGAATATTCTTTACCTGAGGGATATTTCAAAAGTGTTGATCTGCGAAACAAGAGATTCTTATGGGATCTGTCAGTGGATAACATTCAATATATCGTTGACCTTGAAACAGGTATGATACTCAGGACAAGTATCATCGATAACATGGGATTTTGCAGACTATATGATAACTATATAATCAGTGGTTATGGATTGCAATTGACAATTCAGGAATTTGATTAATTATGAGGCGGCTAATTGCTTTGCAGATAGTATTCATTCTATGCCTTTCACACGGGGAAGCTCAGAGTGTCGTCGATCGTCTTGCTTTTAGCTCATATTCCGGTTTCTGCACATATGATATGGGTCTTCTGAAGCGTATTAACGAATTTTCGGCTGATGAGTTACCTTTTCAGGTACAAACTATAGATAACTTTGATCCGGGGTTTTATTTCGGTCTTTCTGTTCAGAGCAGGGTATCTCAGAATTTTTACCTTGGGCTTCACTATCAGTATTATTCAACCGGTTCACGCATAGGACAAAAGGATTATTCCGGGTATTATGCGTTTGACCAGATCATAACGGGTCGTTTCTTTGGCATTGAGCCCGGAGCTGTTATTCTGAAGAGGCACTTAATTGAGCTTTCCTCATCAATGCAGGTTGGCTTTATGTTTTCAGAAATAGCAATGAATGAAAACTTTATCGTGCAGGAATTGAACGAAAGTTCTTCGCTCGACCTTAAAGCAACTTCAGTTGTATTGCTTCCATCTATAACGGCAGCAGTCCCGTTTTTGACATTTGCTAGCTTCTTCATTTCCCCGGGAGGAATGATTGATCTGGGTGGAAAACTGCACCAACCGGGAGACCGGGACGCTGTTCTGCATTTCGCGAATAAACAAACCAGGACCGGGTGGGGCGGTCTCAGAATCTCTGCAGGAATCAGTATCAGGCTGATCAGATAAAACAGGATACTTTATTTGTGGTCAGAACATATCTCTTTAGGAGAAATGTCTTTGCAGGATCTGTTTCAACATTTCCAGGTTCGTCTGAAATCCCGAATGGCGACCTTTATTGTCCCATGGTCTTTTATGTGTTTTTCAAATTGTGTCCAGCAATTTTCTTTTTGCCTGGACATTTCTCGGACTATTCTTCCTACTGCGTTAGATGGTAACTTCAAGAGGTGCTTATATGGAAATGAAAATAGCTGGAAATGTTCCAGCCATTCATGTCCTGACCCCTTAAATGATTCGTTTTGGTTTTGACGGACTATGTGGAAATTTAAACGAATATAAACCTATGTTCAATACATCATCCCCAGGTTTGCCCAGAACCACGATCATTTCTGGACAGGGGTAGACCACGCTTTTGAGGATTTAATGTCTGTGGCGTCATAGGATTTGACTCAATCCAGTGACAACGGGATGGAGCATTAAGTATAGTTCAATTATGTCCAGCTATTTTGGGGGTTAATACAGTATGATCTTAAGTGCATAACCATTTAGAATCCTCTCACCTGTAAAAGTCCAATCTACATGATACCAGGATGCAGATATACTGTCCCGGACTTCTCCCTGGACGCTCCAGACTCCTGACCAGGCATTCAGTACATCATATTCAGACCCTGCTTTGGGGAATTCTGCAGGTGTTGTCTGTGCATGTATTCTGTTAGTATAAATTAAAAGTGATGAGACAACTATTGCTGTGACACGTAAAGTTTTCATTAAGGAGGAATTTGGGTAAATGGCTAAAACCATAATACGTTTTTTAATAGTGCATGATATATCAAAGTTAGACCTTACTTAAGCCGAAGTCAAACTTATTTGTTCCGAACTAATGGCAGTAGTCTGGCAGGAACCCAACTTAAAGACAGACAATTGGCAGTAGTCAGAGGGGGTATGACGGCTATGGCAAAATCCTGGTTGGCTTGACTTTCATATTACAGGGGCATATCTTTGCATTAGCCAATATTGGCAATAAAAAAATCAGGACAAAATGAAAAAGAAAACTCCAGCCAGAGCAGGACTCCTGTACAGTGCTGTTCTCATTCTATTGATTTCGCCGCTTCTTCTTACATGCCGGAATGAGCAGGCGCTTCCAACTCAGGATGAAGCAAAATCAGCAATCTGGGAAAAGATAAAGACTGCAAATGACAAGTGGGCTTCCGGCGATCCGCTGGGCTTCATGGAATGCGCAGCACCAGATATCATTTGGAGCGATGACCTTGGCGCTCAGAACAGGGTTATCGGTTATGAAGCCCTTAAGATATATCTGGAAGCATTTAAGGGCCAAATCCCTCCACACCAGCATGTACTGATTGATCCGGTATACCAGTTTTATAATGATATTGTGATCGTATCTTATCGTTACCAGGGGACTTTCGAAGGAGAAACTGCAGCTCCATGGAAAGTTACGTCGATATACAGATACGCCGACGCTGACTGGTTGTCAGTGCATGAGAACTGGACCGAAGTAAAACAATAATCTCCACCTTTCTGCCCCGGAATGTATCCCTTATGAAAGTTACAGATATGATACGACACACAGTGGCCTTTAAACTGATACATCCCAAAAATACCCCCGAAGAAAAAGTGTTTCTGGATGCCATCGTCAAATTGTCAGCTATTCCCGGGGTTGAGAATTTTGAGCTCCTGAGGCAAATCAGCAGGAAAAACAATTTTGATTACGGTTTGTCAATGGAGTTCGCAACAGCAAAAGAATATGAGGATTACAACCGGCATCCGGATCATGTTGAGTTTGTAAAAACTTTCTGGATAACGGAAGTCAGCGACTTCCTGGAATTAGATTACGAACCCCTTAAATAATGTCTTGCTTATGCACAAAGAGATCACTTAGTCATAAAATCAACTGATCGTGGAGCTCCTTTTGAGTCCCAGAAAATATTGTGTTTATAACTGACGATCTCCAGATTTTCAGGAATTACTTCAATTAGAATATAGTTCTTGTCCCGATCAGGATAATACCGTTTCCACGCCTCAACCCAATATTTGGCTTTCAAATCAGGATCATTGACTAAACGAGCTTTACCCGCTATTGAGACATAACTTAATCCTTTTGGTTGATAATAATATACTATGACATTTGGGTTATTTTGAATTTGTTGAGTTTTTCTGCTTCCTTGAGATGTTCCAAGCCAGATCACCCAACTGTCTTCGATTGGAAATGGAGCCATTGCTCTTGCATGTGGTTTCCCATTTTCATCAACAGTAATAAGAACCCGACAACTTGCTGAGTCTATTATAGTCCTGGCAGTTCGCAATAGACTATCTTGAGTAATTTCCGGACTTACATTTTCTTCGTTTTCCTGAGCAAGCAAGGAAGAAACGACAAATAAAAGTGCAACAATAATGCAGGTTACTTTTAAAAATGATTTTGTCTTCATAATGAGCCCTCCATAAATTTTTAAATCTCAGGTAGTTATTTCAACATTCAAAGTTATACCCGAAAAAAGCCAAAGTCAATTTTAATTTCGCCACAATCATTTTAAGCTCTGCAACTGATTTTACCTCGGATTTATATACTCAGCTTAGTTCGTTATAGGTGCTCATTTTGAATGAATTTTTCACTTAAGGGATTAATCACTTTAAAACTTGGGCGCTTATTTTGAGTATCAGCATAAAATAAATTATATATATTATGTCGGAATATATAAAAACTTATAAATTTACATTCTGAATTTGCATTAATCTATTTAATTAGACAGTAATGTTTGGGATTAAAACCCAGCAGCATCCCAAATACGCCGACTGAAGGANNTTAATTCAATAAATTCAGATTCATACAAAGCAAAAATCTTAAATAACAATTAACATGAAAACTTCAAAGTCGCCAGTCATTCGTAGTAAAAATCTATTACGGACCTCTTATTTGCTCATTTTTTTCTCGTTATTCTTTTTAAGTTTTTCTGAGGATCCCCATAAAACCGCAGCGTCTTCAAATTCCAGGGATGCTGCAGGAGAAGAGCTCATTGAATTGAATTTGAGAATTCATATAATGACCGATATAACAATGATTCATTCATCCGGATTAGTTATGGAAAACTGGGTCAGCCCAAAGGATATCGAAGAAATTATTATGCCTGAGGTTAATGCAATATGGAGTCAGGCAAATATTAAATGGGTTATTGAATCAATCATTACAGAGAGTGTTGTAAAGGGCCAATCATATGAAGAATCCATTGCTTTCATTGCAAGTACTAAAAGAGATTCCGCAGGCCATTCTGATTCTGACCGGCTGCCGCATTTATATTCTTTAATGCAGCCCAAAAATATGAGTAAAGC
>DCSU01000017.1 GCA_002325785.1 Bacteroidales bacterium UBA1458
AATGGGCAGTAGGCAGTAGTGAAGTCGGCAGTCGGCAGTCAGGTCAGGAAGCAGTAAGGTGGAATTTGATTATCTTTGCGAATTCAAAAAACAGCCCGATGGTCTCCATCAATAACGTATCACTCCTTTTCGGCAGCTTCGCCCTCCTTGATGAGGTCTCATTCCTCATCACCCGCCAGGAGCGCATCGGCCTGACAGGAAGGAACGGTGCCGGCAAATCGACCCTGATGAAGATCATCGCCGGACTGCAGGATCCGACCTCCGGATCGGTGGAGCGTCCTCGCGAGCTGACCATCGGCTACCTCGAACAGCAGATGAAAATCTCCGACACCACCACGGTGCTGGAGGAGGCTCTCACCTCATTCACAGAGATGAGGGCGCTGGAGCAGGAGATAGCGGATACCAGTCGCGCGGTGGCGGAAAGAACTGACTATGAGACCGAGAGCTACCACCAGCTGTGCGACAGGCTTCATGCCGCCGGCGAGAGACACCAGATGCTGGGGGGCAGCGATTATGTGGCGCTGACAGGCCAGACCCTCACAGGCCTCGGCTTCAGCCCGGCAGAATTCAACCGACCCACCAGGGAACTCAGCGGCGGATGGCGCATGCGCGTGGAGCTGGCTAAGATTTTGCTCCGCAAGCCTGACCTCATCCTGCTTGATGAGCCTACCAACCACCTCGACATAGAGTCAATTCTCTGGCTCGAGGATTTTCTGGAGACATACTCCGGCGCTGTGGTGCTTGTCTCACATGACCGCACCTTCCTCGACAACGTCACCAAACGAACCATTGAGATCAGCCTCGGCAAGGTTTATGATTACAGGGTCCCCTATACAAAATATACCGAGCTAAGGAAAGAGAGACGTGAGCAGCAGGTCTCGGCCTTCCGTAACCAGCAGAAGATGATTGACGACACCGAGAAATTCATCGAGCGGTTCCGGTACAAACCCACCAAAGCAGTGCAGGTGCAGAGCAAGATCAAGCAGCTGAAGAAGCTTGACCGCATAGAGATAGAGGATGAGGATATGTCTGCCATGAACATACGCTTCTCCCCTGCCCCTCGCTCCGGCACCGTCGTCGTTGAGGCCGATGAGGCATCAAAGAGGTATGGCAGCCACCTGGTTCTGGATAAGATATCAATGAAGATCGAACGGGGCGAGAAGGTGGCTTTCGTAGGCCGAAACGGAGAGGGCAAGACCACCCTCGCAAGAATGATCCTCGGGCAGACAGACTTCGATGGGATAATGAAAAAAGGACACAATGTCTCAACCGGTTACTTCGCCCAGAACCAGGATGAGCTTCTTAATGATGAGTACACAGTGTTCGAGACGGTCGACAGGATAGCGCGGGGCGATATCCGCACCAGGCTGCGCGATATCCTCGGAGCATTCCTCTTCCACGGCGATGACATCGACAAGAAGGTCAAAGTGCTTTCCGGTGGCGAACGGTCGCGACTGGCCATAGTGCAGCTGCTTCTCGAACCCTACAACCTGCTTCTCCTTGACGAGCCAACCAACCACCTCGACATACGATCAAAGGAGATTCTGAAAAAGGCGCTGATAAAATTCGATGGCACATTAATTGTGGTTTCTCATGACAGGGATTTTCTTGACGGGCTGGTGAGCAAGGTGTTTGAGTTCCGGAACAGGAAGATCCGGACACATCTGGGAGGCATAGCCGAGTTCCTCCGGTCAAGGAAGATCGAATCGCTGAGGGAGCTGGAGAAAAAAAGTGCACCTGAAGGGAAGCGGAGTCAGAGTGCGAAGGGCACTTCTCTGAAGACTACAGGTGCAAACACACTGAAAGCCCCGGTGCCGAAGGATCAGATCGCTGCGGCCACGGTACAGGAGAATGTCATCTTGCCGCAGAACAGCAAGATGCGGTACCTGGAAAAGAAGGAGACAGAGCGCGTGTACCGCAGACTGCGCAGGCAGACAGAAGAGAGTGAGGCAGAGATAACAAGACTTGAGGGAGAGATAGCTGCCATGAACACCAGACTGGCATCAGGCGACTCTGAGGCTGTGAATGACGCATCGTTTTACACCTCCTACGAGGAGAAGAAGCAAAATCTGGAGGCTCTCATGCTGCAATGGGAACAGGCCCACAGCGAGCTTGAAGGCTTTATGACTGAATACATGAACAGTGATGATAATATTTGAAAGAAGATACTCTGTCAACGTTTTCAACACCGACCTCACCGGCAGACTAAGTCCTGGCGCACTTTTCAGCTTCTTTGAGGATATCGCCGGCAGGCATGCTCTTGAGCTTGGCTGGGGACGCGACAATCTGATGAGCAACGGGGCTTTCTGGGCACTATCAAGGATGGTGGTTAAGGTTGAATGTCTTCCCAATACCTGGGATGATGTTGTTCTCCGCACCTGGCCGAGAGGCGTTGAGACCATCTTCGCCCTGCGTGACCTTGAGATGTATGACACTACCGGAAAGAGGCTGGCAGCAGCCTCCTCCTCATGGGTGGTGGTCGATTATCACACCCGCAAGGCACAACGACCTGACAAAGCGCTGTCTGACCTGAACAACCGGTTCCCTGAAGAGAGAGCCCTTGACACCAACGCACGCAAGGTACCACCCCTGCCGGCAGGTGACCATGAGATGACAAGGCTGAGGGTCAAGCTCGACGACATCGATGTCAACAGGCACGTGAACAATGCACGCTATGTCAACTGGGCCGTAAACTGTCATGACCCGGAATTCATCAGCAACCATACCCCTGACACCATCGAGGTGAACTATATTGCCGAGGGGCACCAGAACGAGATGATAAACATCTTTACTGCTCCCGTTGATGATGCGCAGACGACATTCATCCACTCGGTCACCAGGGAGAGTGACAGGTCGGAGCTTTGCCGGCTGAGGATGAGATGGAAAGAGAACAAGCTTTGAAATCTTTATTAACTTTATGGCATGGTAAGGCGTCAAAAAGATAAAGCAGCAGCAGTCATCACAGTAGTGATTATGGCAGCGCTTAGCTGGTCCTGCGCGGTGACACAGACCGCCACTGATACCAAGGATATGTCATATATCTATAATCCGGCAAAGAATGTCTATACGCCTTTTATAACGGTATATGATGAAGATGCAGAGACCTCGCTGATGACGATCAGCATCCGCCGTGGCGAATTATACTTCAGCGAGGCCAATGCTGAAGGAGTACCCATGGCATCGACGCTTGTCTCAGTGAAACTGTTTGATAACACCAGTGGCGGCAGCCTTGCGGATACAGCTCTTACCAAGCATGACCTCCGCCGTGATGAAGTGGGGGGCGAGTATGCCTTCCGTGTCCCGCTGAAAACCCGTGAGGGCAATTCCTATTCGGCGGAGATAAAGATCATAGACCTGATCAGGCAGCGGACAACGCAGGCCTTCTTCGACTTTGAAAGGAGCGGAAGGTACAGCAAACATAACTACAAGGTCCGTGATCATTTCAGTAAGAATGAGCTCTACAGCCGCGTTCTAAGAAGGGAACAGTATATCAATGTTCTTAACCCCTCAATGCAGCCTGACACGCTTTGGCTATTCTATTACAAGCCGGTCAAAGCTATCCCCGCCGCACCCTCAACCATACTGCCTGAGGTTACACTTGCCCCTGAACCTGAGGTAATTTTGCCACTGGCATACTCTGACACCCTCCCGATCATGTTCCCCGGAGAAGGTATCTACCTGCTCTCAACAGACAGCCTCATCCGTGAAGGACTGGTTCTGTACAATTTCGGTCCTGACCATCCCTCCATGAGCAGTCCTGAGACAATGATTCCGCCTCTCGCATACCTGGCAACGCCCCAGGAGATGGATGCCCTGTTGAGTGCAGAGAAGCCCAAGCTGGCGCTTGACCAGTTCTGGCTTGAACGCACGGGAAGCATCGAGAGATCGAAAGAACTTATAAGGATCTGGTATAACCGTACACTCTTCTCAAATTACTACTTCAGTTCCTACAAAGCCGGATGGCTCACCGACAGGGGGATGGTCTACATCATGTACGGACCTCCTGACAAGGTCTATAAAAATGCTGAGGGAGAGAGCTGGGGCTATAAGAAACCGCCGGTTAAGAGCCGGTGGGGATCACGTTACACCGTTGAGGATGAGTACCTGTGGTTCAACTTCCGGAAACAGAAAAACACATTCTCAGACAACGATTTTGTACTTAACAGAGCCTCCACCCCTGTCAGCTACTGGGATATTGCGGTGGCACGGTGGCGTGAAGGGCAGGTCTTCCGCCTGGATAATCCCGAGGAATTGAAATGATGCACAGCGAAAAAGAATTCATCTTTGGCATGCACCCCGTCATGGAGGCGATAAAGGGAGGCAGGCAGATTGACCGCATACTGGTGCGCCAGGGACTGCGTGGCGACCTGTACCACGATCTCATGAAAATGGTTGCCGAGTTAGGGGTGCCCTGGCAGGTAGTGCCAATTGAGAAGCTCGACTACATCACAAAAAAGAACCACCAGGGAGTCATTGCATGGCTCTCGGCGATAGAGTTCCAGGATATTGAGCTTATTGTACCCCATCTCTTTGAGGAGGGGAAGGAGCCAATGGTGCTGATGCTTGACAGTATCAGCGACGTGCGTAACTTCGGGGC
Organism: Bacteroidales bacterium UBA1458; assembly: GCA_002325785.1. GTDB lineage: Bacteria > Bacteroidota > Bacteroidia > Bacteroidales > VadinHA17 > SR-FBR-E99. Next base: position 4,598 of record DCSU01000017.1, read on the forward strand.
CATAGTCCGCTCAGCACTGTGCTTCGGTGCACATGCCGTGGTCATCCCGGAAAAGAACTCTGCAAGAATATCTCCTGACGCTGTCAAAGCATCGGCCGGAGCGCTGACTACCTTCCCGGTATGCAGGGTGAAGAGCCTGGCAAGGTGCCTGACATACCTGAAGGAATCGGGATTGAAAGTTGTTTCAGCAACTGAGAAAGCAAGCGTTGAGATCAGTGCCGCTGATCTCAGGGGGCCGACAGTAATTGTCCTCGGCTCTGAGGAGAAGGGTATCAGCCGTGAGTTGCTTGGACTCTCTGATCAGCAGGTCTCTATTCCCATAACGGGAACTATTGGGTCACTCAATGTCTCCGTTTCAGCAGGGATACTCCTGTACGAGGTCGGGCGGCAAAGGGGTGATTCAGGCAAAAGCCAATCTTAAAAGGCAGTTGTTGTAATTTTCGATTGTCGATTGTCGAT
>DCSU01000090.1:0-783 GCA_002325785.1 Bacteroidales bacterium UBA1458
TGTGCTATGAGCACCCTGTTTACCTTTTTCCCCGCAGGACCTGTTTGGGGCGTTACAAGCTGCATGCCGATCATTTTCGAGGTCAGCTCACCTGCTTCTTCAAATGATTTTGCAACTTTTACACCACCGCCCTTACCCCTGCCACCTGCATGGATCTGTGCTTTTACAACAAAAAACTGAGAACCGAATTTCTCACTGAGCTGCCTCGCAGCCATGATGGCCTGGTCGCTTGTTTCTGCTACAAATCCCTCCTGTATGTCTACGTTATATGCTTTCAGGATTGATTTTCCCTGGAACTCATGAATATTCATATCCCTGAATTTTAGTTGAAGGAGTTAACCCATTAAAAAGGTTCACTCATTACAAAATACAATATTAAAAAGATTTTTTATTTAATTTCGTGACAAAAAGAATGCGTAAGCTTCAAAACGGGGAACTGGCCAGGAAAAGTGTCAGTCAGTTCAGGGAGTCTGAGAAATCGCCTTTCATCATTGTTCTTGACAATATAAGGANNTCAGGAGCATATATCTCTGCGGCATAACTGCCAGGCCGCCTCACCGGGAGATCCACAAAACAGCTCTGGGAGCTACTGAATCGGTCGAATGGAAATACTTCAAAGAGACCTCGGAAGCTGTAAAAGAGCTTAAATCAAAAGGATACAGGATCATTGGCATTGAGCAGGCGGAGGCATCTGTAGACCTCGCTGATTTTGTTGTTGAGCCTGCAACAAAATATGCGCTGGTGTTCGGACATGAAGTAAATGGTGTCGACCAGGCGATAATA
>DCSU01000090.1:838-29266 GCA_002325785.1 Bacteroidales bacterium UBA1458
CCCCCCATCCCCCCTGAAGGGGGGCTAAAACCAAATAAAAGAGGAGACTTCCAAACGGCAGTCTACTCATTTTATATAATGAAATGGCTATTTACAGAACCGTTGACTTGAATGTGTCGTCGTTCCAGAATTTAGCTAATTCGAGGTCTGTTTTTGCATAAGCTTTCCATGCAGCATCAATACCTGCAGCTTCGCGAAGTCCGTTGAGCATATAATCTCTGTCGTCGACACGTGCACCAACAACTGCTTTCAGATAAGGAGCCCTTCCTTTGCAACTTCCTTTCATTGCATCGAGAGTAACTTTTGCTTTGCTTACATCTTTCTTGAGAAGCTGTGCAAGAGCAAGATTGAAGCAAGGCTCTGTACCAAGAAGGTTAACTGCATCATCATATCTGCCTTCGGTGATAGCTATTACACCAAGTCCGAATTTTGATTCAGGAGTGGCGGCTGACATTGAATTGAAATACTCGGAAGCAGCCTTAACGTCACCGTTAAGAAGAGCTGCGAAGCCCATGTTGTTCTTCACAACATCATCATTCTTCAGAGCCTTGGCTTTTTCAAGGGCGACCATAGCATCTTCGCCTTTGCCCATATTAAGTAGGGTCCAGCCTACATTGTTCCATGCGCGATAGCACTTGGGCTCCTTCTCAGCAGCCATCTGGTAGTACTTGAGCATCTCGTTGGGATCTTCGGTCAGTGTGCCAGCGTAGAGCAGCTGCTCAAGGCTGAGTGCTGAAGCGTCACCCTTGACTGCTGTGAGTATCTCATCATCACTGAGGCCGATAAGGTCAACGTCAACAATGAATTTTGACCTTCTCAGCTGGGGGAGGATCTCTTCTGCGAGAGTTTCATAAGCTGCAGCCATGTTCTTAATCTCCTGTTCGCGGACGATAGGATCCTGATACATGGAAAGGACTCTCAATACAAGCTCCTTGTCAGCCATTGAAGACTCCTGGACCAGGGTCTTGAAACCGTCCCAGTCTTCAGCTGTGGTCTGGGTTGCAAAAAGTTCAGACAGTTCGGGCATCTTACCGTACTCCTTCTGTAGATACTTCTCGGCAGCCTTGCCCCTCTGCTCTGACAGTTTTTCGTTGAGTGTGAGCGGACCGTCGGGTGAAGCGTATGAGCTTGTGGTGACGCCTTTGACTGCCATACTCTCGTTCTGCATGACGAGGGCAATATAATCCTTAAGGGCCTGGATATCTGCAGCCTTAAGTTCGGCTGGTTTGATATCTGACCTGTTGATGTTATAGAGAATATCTGCCATCTTCTGTTCGGGAACAATGCGCTGATAGTTATCCTTCAACGAAATAGGCATAGCATGATCTTCAACCAATGTAGATGTGGCGATTACGCCGTCAGCAAGCTTGATAGGATCAAATGCGAGAGTCTTGTCTTTCTTGGTTGCTTCAACGCGGAGCATGAACTCAGATACCTTCATCTCAGGTACATAGTTTACATCACCGGTCCAATTGATGTTACCGCCTTCCCAGCTGATCGGTTTGTTGTTAGCCAGAACCTTCTCACCCTGGGCATAAAGGATCTCATCAAATGCTGTTTCACCGCCTTCATAAACAAGCACGGGGGTGATCTTAAGTGTGGTGTTCTTGTCAAAGTACTTCTCCGGATAGGTGGCTTTTACCTGTGCGGCAACAATTCCTGCATGGGTCTCAAGTACTTTGGGAGTGATCTCATACTGGACAAGATTCGCGTTTTTCTTCATCTTGTCGAGACTGCTGCAACCTGACACAAGTACAGCAGCAAGCAGAATGACAAAAAGTCTGGTGAAATTTTTCATAATTTGTTTTTTATTAGTTGCGATCAGTTTCTGTTATTTATAACAATTATACGATATTTCTGATTTGGTTGCAAATTTAAGATATTTTTTAGTCAATACCCTCAATCGGCCTATTAAATATTCAGAAATCGCGAAGATTTATTCCCGGCTCTACTGGCTCACGGAAGATCATATCCGTCACTCTCAGGTAATCGTCATGGCTTGTTACAAAATCGATACCTGATACATCAAGCACCAGGTAGCGGTTTTCCGGATTCTGCCTGAAGAAGTTAAAATAGCTCTCCTGTATTCCTGTAAGGTAATCTGCGGTGATTGACTTCTCGTACTCTCTGCCTCTGGCAGCAATGTTTTTCAGGAGCCTCTCCGGAGGCACATGCAGGTATACGTAGAGATCCGGCTTTGGCAGCGAGCTGTAAATGATATAAAAAATCTGACGGTAGAGGCTGAACTCATCCTTTTCCAGGGTTTGGGAAGAGAACACCAATGACTTCATGAAGTAGTAGTCTGCCACGGTAAAGCTTCTGAACAGGTCCTGCTCCACCAGTTCCTCCTTAAGTTGCCTGTACCGGTCAGCAAGGAAGGAGAGCTCGAGGGGAAAGGAATACCTGGAGGGGTCGCTGTAAAATTTAGGAAGGAAGGGGTTATCTGCAAACCTTTCAAGGATCAGTTTTGCGTTATATTCCCTGGCGATCATGGAGGCCAGGGTTGTCTTCCCTGCACCGATATTTCCCTCAATGACAATATAGTTATACCTTGGGGTCTCCATTTCATTCCCTCATAGCAATCATTATCAAAAATAGCAATTGAAGGTCACAATAACAATAATCGGGCAGGCGGAAAATAAAAAAAGAGAGACGAACAAATTGAGCGTCTCTCCTTCTAATGCCCGGCGATTCCCGTAAGGGGGCATCGCCCTATTTTTTTTAAGACAGGTAATTACCTGTTGTCATCCCTCCTGCGGTCATTCGGGCGACGGTCGCCGCGGTCACGGTCATGTCCGCCTCTTCCGCCGTCGCGTGAGCCATGATAATCCCTTCTTTCGGAATGTTCGCGTTTGGGTGGTTCCACATAACCTTCAGGCTTAGGAATCAGCGGCTTGCGTGAAAGTCTCAGCTTGCCGGTCTTCTGATCTACCTCAATCAGCTGTACCTCAATGATATCACCTTCCTTGAAAAGTTCCTCCACAGTCTCAACCTTCTTCCAATCCATCTCTGAGATGTGCAGAAGGCCATCCTTATTGGGAAGTATCTCCACAAAAGCTCCAAACTGGGTGATGGTCTTCACCTTTCCGGTATAGACCTTACCTACCTCGGGAACAGCGCAGATGGCGTTGATCCTGTCAAGGGCAGCCCTGATCACTTCGTAGTTGTCGCCGAAGACATCTACCATACCCTGACCGTTGATCTCCTCGATAACGATTGTAGCACCTGTAGTTGCCTGTATATCCTGGATGATCTTTCCTCCGGGGCCGATAACTGCACCGATCATCTCCTTGGGAATATATATCTTCTCTATTCTCGGAGCGTGAGGCTTGAGTTCCGGTCTAGGCTCAGCAATGGTCTGTTCCATGATGTCAAGAATATGGAGTCTTCCCTTGCGTGCCTGGTCCAGAGCCTGGCTCAGCACCTCAAATGAGAGTCCGTCTACCTTTATATCCATCTGTGTGGCTGTTATGCCGTCGCGTGTGCCGGTGACCTTAAAGTCCATATCGCCCAGGTGATCTTCATCGCCGAGGATATCTGACAGTACTGCGAATTTACTTCCGTCCTTGTCAGTTATGAGTCCCATGGCAATGCCTGAAACCGGTTTGGCAAGCTTGATTCCTGCATCCATAAGGGCGAGTGTGCCAGCGCATACCGTAGCCATTGATGAGGAGCCGTTGGACTCAAGGATATCTGACACGATGCGTATTGCATACGGGTTGGTTTCATCGGGGGGCATCATGTTCTTCAGTGCCCTGTGTGCCAGGTTGCCGTGGCCTATCTCCCTGCGGCTGGTGCCGCGGGCAGGCTTGGCTTCGCCGGTGGCAAAGGGTGGGAAGTTATAATGAAGTGTAAATTTCTCCGATCCCTGTTTCAGAACCTCGTCAATCATCTTCTGATCGAGCTTGGTACCGAGGGTGACGGTTGTGAGCGACTGTGTCTCACCGCGTGTGAAGATGGCAGAGCCATGAGCTGCGGGGAGAGGATCTATCTCGCACCATATGGGACGAATCTCATCGAGCTTGCGGCCATCAAGACGCTTATGCTCATCAAGAACCAGGCGTCGTGCAGCTTCCTTCTCAACGTCATGGTAGTACCTGCTAACCAGGGCAGTGTTTACCGGATTCTCTTCAGTGAACTGTGCGAGGAACTCAGCCTTGATGGCATCAAAACCATCGCTGCGGGCTTTCTTGTCAGAGCCGCTGGCTGACAGTGCATAGCACTTTTTATATGTCTCATCCCAGATCTTTTTGCGCAGATCTTCATCGTTGACTTCATGACAGTACTCTCTCTTGACTGTCTTCCCGACCATCTCAGCCAGCTCATTCTGAGCTACACACTGGATCTTGATAGCCTCATGCGCAATGCGCAGCGCTTCGAGCATGACATCCTCCGCGACCTCTTTCATCTCGCCCTCAACCATCATTATATTATCATAGGTTGCGCCTACGATGATGTCAAGATCGGCATTATCGATCTCCGGAAGGGTGGGATTGACGACGAACGCTCCGTTGATCCTGGCAACCCTGACCTCAGAGATGGGACCGTGGAACGGAATGTCTGACACTGCAAGTGCAGCTGATGCTGCCAGTCCTGCCAGTGCATCAGGCATAATGTCTTTTTCTGCCGAGATCAGGTTGACTGTAACGAACACCTCAGCGTGGTAATCATCAGGAAAAAGCGGACGAAGAACCCTGTCAACCAGTCTCGATACGAGTATCTCGTTGTCATTGGGTCTTGCCTCTCTCTTGAGGAAACCGCCGGGAAAACGGCCTGATGCCGCATACTTCTCCTTATACTCAACTGAAAGAGGCATGAAGTCAGTGTCCTCTTTCGCATCCTTTGCTGCAACAACCGTTGCCAGGAGCATGGTACGGCCCATCCGCACCACGACAGAGCCGTCAGCCTGCTTGGCCAGCTTGCCTGTCTCAATTACTATTGACCGGCCATCGCCAAGGTCAATGCTTTTTTCAATTAACTTATACATCTGTATTACTGATTATTACGAGATAAAGGGTGAGAAAGGAGGAGTATACTCCGGGAATTAAAAAAGGCAATCTGAAATTGCCTTTTCTCTCTTTACTTACGCAGGTTAAGCGCCTTGATTATTTCACGATACCTGGAAATATCTTTTAACTTCAGATAGTCAAGCAGACGCCTTCTCTTCCCGACCAGCTTTATCAGCGACCTTTGTGTGCTGAAATCCTTTTTGTTCTTCTTCAGGTGTTCAGTCAGGTGCGAAATCCTGTAGGAGAAAAGAGCAATCTGACCCTCAGCACTGCCTGTATCCATTTCTGAAGATCCGAATGTCTTGAAAAATTCCTGTTTTTTCTCCGTTGTCAAATACATATCCTTATCCAATAGATTGTTAATAAATTCTCCAATTTTGGATCGCAAAGATACAACTCTTATTTGTAATATTTCAAACAATTTGAATAATTTTTTGCATTTGACATGGCCGGGACTACCTCCTTTCGGATAGGAACCTGGTACGAACAGGCCTCTGAATAATAGACGCAATAATGATACCGGAAGTTGCGCCTTCTGAAAAATTTATTGAAATATTTTTTGGGGTATTAACTATGTTCGCCGGGGCTCCCGGTCAGGGCTCCAGGAAAATGGAGCTTGAGCCTCTTAATTTATGGCCCATCCCGATAAGTGATGAGCCAATCATGCAGTCGAGGCACCGGTGATGCCTGCACCAGTATGTTCTGAGTTCCAGGAGGGCCTGGGAAGCGAATGCCGATTCGGGCCGGAGGCCTGCTTCGGTAAAGTCGGTCACCACGCTGTTCTCTTCCGGTGGTATAGAATCGAGTATGTCTAAGGCCAGGTCACATCTCTCCTGCTGTTGTCTGAGTCTTCCGAAGACGAACAACATCGGGGCCACGGCATTAATTATCAGAAGGTCAACCGACTCTCTTCCTGCGCGGCCTGCAGTGGCTGAGACCTCCCTGCCAAACATATAGTGAGTATTCCAGTATGCCGAGGCCCTGACAGCCAGCAACCTCCTGATGCTTTCGGTATCGCGGCATTCGAGCACCCTTGAGAAGAGCCCCTCGGTGCGGGTTAGCAGCGCGGCCAGCTGTGAGAGCCTGACTGTGGGAAAATTTGCCGGCCGAAGGCGGTGGAACTTCCACATCCAGCCATCGACGGGCTTGAGTGAGTACTTAGACTTCAGCACCCTGTACTCCCTGGTGAGGAGAAGGTAATAGTCATCCGTCACCGCCTCTCTGAAGAGCGCTTCGTCAAGCAGTCCGGCAGTGCCGAAGAGAAGCGCCTCTGCCTGCACCAGGTTGTCAGCGTGCTTCCTGATGATCTTCAGCGGCAGTCGCGATGCCAGCATCTCAAACGGGTCGGTGTTGACTCTGAACCCGAAATATCGGGAGATAAGCCTGTAGAGAGTCTCCTCCCAGTCGTTCTCCGTCTTCTCCAACATCTCCCTGATCTCGCTGCTCTTTCGTTCCAGCCGGTCAACGGCAAGCGACCAGAGCCAGTGTTTTACCATGAAGCCGTCGGCCTTGCCTATCATACCCGCACAGGCCAGGACAGAAGGGTTATTGACAAAATCGAGGTAGTTCTCCCACAGTACCGGATCGTACTCCAGCCGCGCCGTCAGCAGCTGGCGGCCAGACGCTGTGAAGACACTGGCATCATCGTTGTAAACGAGGTGGAGTATGACATTGTCATAGGCGTGGTCAGTGTGATGGCCGTGACGGTACCAGTCCGAGGAGTTGATGTGTATCTCAGTGTTGCCGGCCCATGCAGTACCGCTAATCATCAGGCGGGTGTTAAAGAAATCAGGACCGGAGTCGCGGTTGTAATCTCCCGGAGTGATCACCTCTATAGGTAAGGATTCACTGTCACACAGCCGACCGGCATCAAAGAACCGGTTTTTCCACACCCAGTGGAGGAACTCTTCTTTCATAACGGTAAAATTAAAATGCAGCATACCAAAGATAAGAAGAAAAGAATAATGGAGCAAAAGAATCAGAGAGCCGTGACCATGGGATTCCATGGTCAGCAGCGGCCCCGGGAAAGGAAAATTTAAATTATGCCCTTGGAAATGGCGGTTTTGATAAGTGCCGCAGTATTTTTTGCATTGAACTTAAGCAACAGATTTTTCCGGTGACTATCTACCGTCCAGGTGCTGATGAATAACTTATCGGCGATTTCCTGGTTGGTAAGGCCATCGGCNNTATCCTGTGGCTGTCGACAGTTGATGAACTGATGAAAAGCTGGTCGGCAATTTCCTGGTTCGTAAAACCGTCGGCAATTAGTTTTAATATCTCGCTTTCACGTCTTGTTATAAGCGGTTCAGAAGTTCCCGAAACCGAATGACCGTTCATAAGTTCCTTTACTCCCTGGCCGAAATAGCTGTTGCCTCCGGCTACCTGCCTTATCCCTTCTGTAATATCCTTTATGTCGGAGGTTTTAAGTACAAAACCCATTACTCCTGCCTTTACCGCCAATTCAATAATATGGCGCTGGGCAAGGGATGTTACCACAAGAATCCTTATGTCAGGACACCTCGATCTGGCCTGGGAAGCAAACTCGATTCCTGTCATGTCAGGGAGATTTATATCGAGCAGTACAATGTCAAACCGGTTGCCGTTCATGTATGAAAGTCCCTTGGCACCTGTGGCTGCATGAATACAGATTGTATCGTCAAACGTCTCGTTTATCAGTCTGAAAAGACTGTCGGAGACAATCGGATGATCCTCAACGATCAGAACTTTTCTGCTCAAAGCCGGAGTTTCGCCCGCCATGCTCATGGTATAATCATTTCAACAGTGATCTCGGATCCCTGTCCGGGCTTACTCCAGATATCGAATTTCCCGTTCATCGCCGTCACCCTGTCACGAATATTTTCAATCCCCTTGCCCTTCCGCCCTTTTTCCACCGCGGCAGCGTCAAACCCTTTGCCGTTATCAGTCACCTGGGCAAAAAGGCGTTTAGGTTCTGAAAATACCTGTACATTAATCTGTGTAGCCTCGGAATGCTTCAGAGCATTGTTCACAAGCTCCTGAACTATCCTGTACATTGTAAGTTCAACCTCTTTGGTGTACCGTATCTCGTCACCGAAGAACTGAAGCCCTAGTGCCGGCTGCCCTCCAGGAGAAACCTCCGTGCAGAAATCCTCCAGGGCAGTCTGCAATCCGTAATGATTAAGTGTCTCCGGCATCATGTTGTGGGCGATGCGCCTCAGTTCGCTGATGGAGGTGTCAAGCAAAGAAAGGGCATGGTTGAATGCATTGACGTTCTCGTGGGTGATAACAGCATTTTCCTTCATTGAAGAGAGATTAATTTTTATCCCTGACAACAGGCCGCCCAGACCGTCATGAAGATCACTGGCAAGCCTCGATCTTTCAGCTTCCTCGCCCTCCATGACAGACCTGGCAGCAAGGTAAAGCCTCTCCTTTTCAAGTTCGGCGATTTTCTTTTCCCTGATCTCGATGTTCTGGTCGGCAATTATTTTTTTCTTCCTTAAAAGCCTTATGTAATAATTGATGGATAAACCAAGCAGGATAATAACCCCGGTCAGCAAATACAAAATATTGTTCCTCCGTCTTTTTTCAGCGGTGAGTCTCAGTATCTTGTTTTCCTTTACCTCACTCTGGTATTTGGTTTCCAGCTCAATGATCTGCCTCGATTTCTCGGAATTGTATACTGAATCCCGGATAGTCATGTACTTTATGTAATATTCATATGCGTTCTTAAAATCTCCGCTCGCATAGTAGGGCATTGCCAGAGCTTCGTACAGATACTGAATTCCGCCTGTGAGATTATGGTCCAGCCCGATTTTCTCCGACTCTTTAAAAGATTTAATCGACTTATCATAGTCCTTAAGTCTGTAGTAGGTTTTGCCCAGTGTATACAGGGCGCCCGACATTCCTTCAGGATCACTGATCTGCCTGTAAAAGTCAATTGATTTCCGGATATAGGCGAGGGCGGTTTCGGGCTGGTCCATCTGATTGTAAACAGAAGCGATGTTCTGGTTCCCGTTTGCAATCCCTCTTCCGTCTCCGGTTATGGAATACTGGTTGATTGACTGTTCAAAATAGTTGATGGCGGTTCTGAAATCGCTCAGCCTCTCTTCTTCATTCCTGGTTTCACAGAAATGCCTTGAACTGTGAAGAGACCCCAGATGACTCAGAACCCTGGCAATGGCGGGAGTGTCATGACGCGACTTATAGATATCGAGAGCTTTCTGATGGTAAGCCAGTGATTTATCAAAGACCTCCATATAATAATATACTAATCCCAGGTCATCATTGAGATCAGCAATCCTGACTTCATCCTCTCTTGTTTCTTCAATTTTCAGGCTGTTAAGGTAACAGAGCATGGCTTCACGGTACATTTCACGACTGAGGAAATAGGCTCCCAGAGCCTGTGTTGAGCGTGAGACAAGACCCAAAGATCTGCCTGCAAGTACCAGGTCAAGCGCTTTCGTGATATGAAAAAGGGAAGAATCCGGATTGATACTCTGGTATCTCGATGCTTCTGCCAGATAATGCAAAACAGAGATAGAATCTTTTTGACTGATTTCCCTGCTGATCTTAGCAGTCGCAAATTCGCCGTTCAGCATTTTGTCAATTGCCAGGCCGAGCGAATCGGCATTCTGAGCATCGGATTCACGTACAGTCAATAAACTGAATAATAATAATATAGAAATGCCATACTTCATCAGAACCCTTTTCATGGATTATTATATCATACAAACCTAATTAATATTCATTTACCTCTCTTCCCCTTTTTCGGGGATATTTCAGTTTGCAAGGGGTGAATGGGTTTTAGGGGAATGCCTGTCAGGGGATTGGATGGCCGCCTGAGTAAATATCCCCAAAAAAGGGGATAATCGGCTTAATTATTCTGCGTATGTTTACTATACCAAACAGCCCATCGTTTTCACAAACTAAAAATCAGGTAAAATGAACTCAGCTATTAAAATCATGATTGCAGTTGTCTTTCTGCTCAGTCTTTCAGTGACGGCCACCGCACAGATAAAGCTCAAGGACAAGGTCAAAAAAGTGGAAAACAGTGTTGACAACAGAACCGACCAGGGATTAGAAAGAGGTCTTGACGCTATCCAGAGCGGGTTAGGCAAAGCCCTGAAGAAAAAAGACAAAACCGACGAAGCCCAGCAGGGCGGGGAAAATCAGGGTGATGCAGGTGTCTCATATCAGACGGATCAGGCTGCAATGGGAGATCAGGCCCCGCAGCAGGAGCAGACATCGCTTCAGGCTTATTCTAAGTATGATTTCATCCCGGGAGAGAAAGTGATTTTTTATGAGGACTTCAGCCAGGATGCTGTAGGTGATTTCCCGGCCCTGTGGAACACCAACGGGTCGGCGGAAGTTGTAACCACCAATCTTTATCCGGGGAACTGGATGAAATTCGTCGGCACTCATTGTGTATGGACCGACGAGCTTTTAAAACTCCCTGACAACTATACAATAGAATTTGATGTAATTCCCATTACAGGTGAAGAGGGAGGCATGGGCGGATACTATTTCAGGCTCTACCAGTGTATCAACGAAAGATCGTGGGATGGTGGCGCCGTTCCAGGCAAGGCAGGGTTTAACTTCGCGGTTGAATATACCGGCAGGCCGAATTACCGGACCTATATTAACGGTATTGAAGACGATTTAGGATTGACAGGTTATATAAACGATGACGATCTGAAGCAGAAGCAGGACCAGAAGTATCATATTGCTGTCTGGGTCCAGAAATCAAGGGTACGCCTGTACCAGGAGCAGAATAAGATCATAGATCTGCCGAAAGCATTCCCGGTAGCCAGTGTGAAAATGGACCGGATCAGGTTCGAATACGGTGCTGCAATGATATCCAACATACGGATTGCAGTGGGTGCACCCGATATGCGCAATAAACTGATGACTGAAGGCAAACTTGTGACTTATGGCATCTATTTCGATGTAAATAAGGATGTTGTAAAGCCCGAATCTTACGGAACCCTCAAGGAGATTGCCGCAATCCTCAATGAAGTCCCTGATGTACAGGTCAAAATTGTAGGTCATACAGATGCTGACGGGGCTGATGTAGCAAACCTTGATCTTTCACAGAGGCGTGCCGCCTCGGTCAAAACCGAACTGGTCAATTCCTTCGGAGTGAACGGCGATCGGCTTGTAACTGACGGAATGGGTGAAACCCAGCCCGTAGCGCCCAATGATTCCCCGGCCAATAAAGCACTTAACCGCAGGGTGGAATTCATAAAACTGTAATGGTTTGAAAATAAAAAAGTAATCATTCTGAATAAAATATATTATGGATAAAACCTGAAAATCCAAAATAATGAACAAAAAATTAACGGTTTTAATTCTGCTGAGCATGGTGTGTTTCAGCGGATTTTCACAGGGCGCCAATCCCCTTGTTAATAAAAGCCAGGGAATCTTCAAGGTAAAAACTATTGAAGAAATGGCGAAGAATGAGATAAAGCTTACAGTAAGAGGGAAAGCCGCATTTGTAAAAGCCAAAGAAGAATTCAGGAATGTTAAGAATCCAAAATTTCAAATCGCACCCAATGAACAGTTGAATCAGGATCCGAAAGAATTGCTGGGAATATGGGAAAAACCGGATTTAAATATTGCTGTTCGGAGAAACGAAGAGAACAGGAACAATGAAAAAGCGATCAAGAACAGTATGATAGCTGCAGGTATAGATGTTTCAGGTATGGATTTAAGCTACTCACGACCCGTAAAAACCCAGGAACTTCTCGATTCGTGGAACACAAGAATTCTTACCCCTGTGAAAAACCAGGGCACTTGTGGAAGTTGCTGGGCATTTGCAGCTGCCGCGGCTTATGAGCATGGTTATTTAAAATTCTTCAGAGGCTTACTTGATATATCGGAACAGGATATTGTAGTCTGCGGTGTTACAAGTGAAGGACGTGATTGTGGTGACTGCTGGTATGGCGGGCAAACTTACCGGGCCTTTGATTATATGGATACGAAGGGTACTTTGTTGGAGAAAGACTTCCCCTACGGATCAGATGGTACGTGTCCGGATAAAATTAGATATGACGGCGTTTGGACTTGGGGATTCGTATATCCCGGGCGGTTTCCTACTGTGAATGAAATAAAAAAGTATGTAGACTATTATGGCTCCGTTGCTACCTATATGAAAGCCGAAATCAGTTCTTTTATAAGTTACGGGGGCGGTGTCTATAACGGTTATCCAAGTAATTCAGGCAACGATTGTGACCATGCTGTTATTATCGTCGGCTGGAATGAAGCCATGAAGGCCTGGATCATTAAGAATTCCTGGGGCGAAAACTGGGGACCTTATGGTGGTTACGCTTACGTTGGGTATGATCAATGTAACATCGGGAAATATGTTATGTGGATTTTGCCTAAGTTTTAAATTCTTCTGAATAGAAAGCTTTTGCATAATTACTTCAACCTTGTTAATATACTTGAAAATGATAATGCACCTTATTCAAAAGTATGGAATTATCTGGCTTTCATTCTTAATGATAGCATGTAACGCTAATAAGGGCAAATCTGTAAATCAGGTATCAACAATGAGAGATACCCTCATATTCACGGGCTGCCAGGAAGAGATAACCTTAAAAACCGGTTCGGTATTTGAAATTAAACTGGAAGCTGTTAAAGGAACCGGATATCAGTGGTTGTTGAAAGAGCCCTGTCTGCTTTTAGAGCAGATTGAAAATGATGTAATATGCTATTCCCCGGAAAGAGAAAATACACCTGGTCAGAAATGTTATCAGGTCCTTCAGTTTAAAGCCCTTAAAAAAGGTGAAGGGATCATTCAGCTTGAATATAAAAGAACATTTGAGAAAGGAATTGAAAAGAGCTGCTCCACAAAAATTGTTGTAGAATAAATCCATTCCAGGAGCGGCTCTCCGCTAAAATATCTGACGACATTAAAAAATGAAAAGAAAAGCAAACCTATTCCTGGTGGCGTTCCTGGTTTCAGCTATGACCAGCGCCTCTGCCCAGAATCCGGTATTAAAAAAAACTGTTGAGCCAGCGGTTAAAAGCAAAATTGACAACCCTGCTGCAATAGACAAGGATATCTCTTCCAAACTAAACACCATTACTGTTAACACAATACTTATAAGTAACATATCCACTGAAAGCGCATGGTGTACTTATAGCTATAAATCTGAGGCCACAGTGGTTCAGCACGGTATCTGCGTCAGTAAGGGACCTTCCCCAACAATTCAGAATACAAAATTCTTTCCCAAGGGAGATCCGGGACCAGAATTCGGTGTTGAAATTACAGGATTATCACCTAATTTAAAGTATTATGTGAGAGCGTTTGCCAAAAACAGCTCCGGAGCTGTCTTCTATGGCAATGAACTGGTTTTTACAACATTAACACCTAAGAAATAGACCATGAAAAAGATTATGTTTTTCCTGATTGCTGTCACCGTAACCCTATCAGCAGGTGCACAGAATATAAGCAACGGATATTTGATGAAGATCCCTGCGCTGCCTGCAGATTCCTGCAATGTAACCCGGGCAGGGGTTGAGCGTTTCACCCAACAGGTCAGCGCCCTTGCAGGACAACTTAAAGATGAAATTGATACCCTTAACAGGACGGTAAACAGGCATATAAAAGCGAATGAAGGCTCCGCTCAGGAAAGGGCCATGAAACAAATGTCGCAGCAATACGGAATGTCCCAGGCAGACATTGAAAAAATGAAAAACTCCAAGAACATGACTGCGGAAGAAAAGCAGGCATTTGCGAACAAGATGATGTCACAGCAAACCAATATGACTGTGGATGAAGCGAAAAACCTGGGGAAGATGAGTGAGGCTGGAAGAAAGGCTTATGCCGAAGCATATGTAACCGAAGCGATGGCGACCAGCCAGGCTGATCCCAAACAACAGGCACAAAATGATGCTTTAAAAAGCCAGTATTACCTGGTCAATTCACAGCAGGCTACAGTCAAAAAGTTGTCTGCCATAGAACAGAATATTTCTGCGCTCTACTCCCCTATTGAAGCTGATCCGGAGCGTCAGAAAATGCTCGACAGAATTGGACAGTGGAATAATAAGATAATGTCAATGACCGGAATCGACTACGGACAGGGAAAAGAAATGGATTCTCTTGCAGTACTTATTAAAAATGAACAAATAGCATACTGCAACAAATTCACCCCCAGGTACCGTGCAGCCCTCAGAAAGCATCTGGAACTTTTAAAGACCTCAATGCCTGATTATCAGAGTCTGGGGAAAATTACAGCAGAAGTAACCAAAGTTCAGACGGGTATCGAAATGCCTGCAGGAGGCACGGAGATTCCGGCCCTGAAAGCTATAGACGCTTATCTGAATGCGCTTCAGGATGCCTTTGATTACAATCTGTACTTTCCTGAAGATGAAAATTAGTCGACGATCTCTGATCGGTTTTACCAAATATTGAATTAAAAAGTAGTTGCATGCGATATGTGCTGATGGTACTGATGTTGTGCCTTGCTGCCCTTGTCAGCGCCCAGAACACCCAGTCGTCCGACCAGATTCGGCAGCGGATGGCCAAAATCAGGCAAACCACCAACTGGGATGACCCTGCCGCTGCACAAAAGGCTAATGAAGAAATCCGCAATCTGGCAAAACAGCTGATGTCCGGAGGAAATCAGCAGTTCGGATCAGGAACAGGTTCAGCATCGGGATCAGCTAAACAGAGCGGGCAGAATACCTCGAATGACGGTGAGCAACTGGCGGAGATCAACCAGAATATGGCTCAGCAAAAGATGGATATCTTAAGCCAGATATGGAAGGCTGCTGCCAGTGGTGAGGGTGCCGACATTCTTCTGGCCGAACCTCTGAGGGAAGTGATCGTTAACGAATACAAGGAAGAAGACAACCGGCAGCCAATCGGATTCGTCGCTGAAGAATTGGAAGTCCTGGTAATTGACGTATCAATGAGAGGCATTCAGGTAGTAATAGACATAATGCCTCTATACAAATCGGTAAAGACCCTTGTGATAACAAACAGTCAGAGCCCTGTGCCGGTTGACCTGACTGAAATACTTAAGAACGCTGCTGATTATCCTCTGGATGAGCTGTATATAGTTAACCTCGGGATCTACGTAACAAAACTCCCGCAGGAGGTATCTCAGTTTAGAAACCTCAAGACACTCGGCATCTTCAATAACAGTCTGACTTCGTTGCCTGAGGCGATGAAAAACCTGTCAGGACTGAAAAGACTGTATGCCGACAATAATCCTCTGAGGACAACTTTCCCTGCACTTAATGCACTGAGAAATCTTGAAGAGCTGGGATTACTAAATACCGAAGTGCCGGATTCTGAAATTACCATGATTGAGAACATGTACCCTGCCTGCAAAGTAAATTCAAGATGAAACGTTCAGCCCCGATTTTCCTTTTAATACTTATGTTGCTGCCACTTCAGCAGGTTTCCTGCCAGGATCTGAGGATGCTGTTGCTTCCAAAAGCAAGTTCGGCAGACAGTAATTTGCTGTTCCTGTCAAGAGGCCTAAATGCCATATTCATGACCGACATGATAACTGAGATGGAAAAGTATTTTCCTTGTGTGGGAATAACCGATCCTGTATCCACTCAATACTGTTTGACTGAATTACGCCTGCAGTCAACTCCTGAATTCGGCAGTCGCGATGTACGCCAGATTGTCAGCAAAATTGCTAATTCGCTGACAAACCCTGACTTTGCAGTAAAATACAGCAGTTATATCAATTCCGAGGATCTGGCACAGACAACAGTTCTCTGCGCAAACAGTGAGGGAGAGATAATCGCCGATTTTATTGAGTCATTCCCTCCACGTGAGGTGTTTGGTGGATCTACCATTGCCCCGGTCAAGCGGCTCATGGAAGAGCTGAAGAAACATGAGATATGTCCATTCACCGGGACTGTGAACGTGGAAGTTAAAAGCGAGAGGGATGAATCGTCATCCTCCTCTACACCGTGTGATGCCGGGCTGATTGTCACTGATGTGGAGATTAAAAGCAATTCGACTCTTAGGTGGGAACTTGTAAAAGAAAGCCTTGCAGGTGCTTCCGGGACCGTAACCTACGACCTTAAGGAAAATTTCAAAACGGTGATAAGTAATTCCTGTTATGTCTGCAAGAATGGCACGAAAGGCTTTGCAAAAACTACTGAAACAAAAGAAACAGAGGCAAAGGTAGAGGGACTGTCTAACGAAAGCGTCTCAGACGGGGCTCAGGTGTCTGACGCAAGGATCAGGATATCCTTTCTGGATGACGGCACCTATCTCTTAAGTGTTAAAGCCACCTCCGAAAAAGGACCGATGAAGATTACCACGGAGAAGAAAGTCGACGGCCCTTGCACAGGCAGTAATGAAAATGAACCGCCGGATACGAAGACAAAAAGCATTGATTTGCCGTTTACAGCTGTTTTCGGACCATACAAGGGTACGGCACAAGACAAGGTTTTGAGTCAGAATGAAACAAAAGATGTTTCACAGGGCAAGGAAAAAACTATCTTGAAAATTGATTTCACACTGACCCGCCAATGACCGTCGTGAACATTCCAAATACATATACGGCTGAAGGCCGCAAGAACTGAAATCAGCCTGGACCGTCACAGTCGATTCAATTAAACCCAACTGCTGAAATTAACAGATGCATGAAAAAGAAACTAGTTACAAGCATTGTTCTGGCAACAGGATTATTTGCAGGGCTTTGCGCACAGGAACTCCCTCAACTTACCGAAAAACCCGGCACCTTCCAGATCCTCAGCAGGACTAATTATACAGCCCCTGACTGTGCCTTTACAAAGGCTGAACTAACTGCAAACCTCCAGAGAATAACTGATCTGGTCAGCGTGATCAGACAAAATCCTGTCCTGAGTGACATCAGGGGATTTGAAGGCAGGGCAAGGATATATAATGTCAATTGTGAAGATAACGGCAGATACGGGATACCTTCAAGGATAAGCTTTGAGTTTTGCGAGTGGCACCGCAATAAAGACGGGACTGAAACCTTTAGTTCCATCGAGCCGCCAGAGTGGTCATTGATAATAAATAAATTAAAACCCAATACAAACAGATGGCATTTTTCGTCAGGCGATTTCCTGGGAGATAAAACTTTCTTTACAGTGCCTGATCAGAAAGAAACGATTGAAAGTGGTATCGATGTTTACGGGGGTGAGTGTTTTGTGATCTATGACCCTGACCGTCCACCCTACTGGGTGCCGGTAACTGTCGATGAAGCATTCAACTGTAAAAGGGAGTACTGGAAGAAGGAACCCAACCAGTATAACAGGGATTATATGATGAAAACTATTGAAGCTGATTACGCAGCCACCCCGGTTTCGGACAGGGATAAACCTGCACGCATGTGCTGCACCATGTCAGAGATAGGAACAGATCCCAAGGCTCCGCAGATTATGAAGGTTAATCCCGAATACTGGGACAGGAGCCTTCCGAAATCAGCAATACAGTTTATCTATTTCAGGTCGATAACAAATAAAGAGTATCTGAGCGGATTAATCAGGGAAGCCAAAGATCGCGGGGAAAACCCCTATGAGACAATTTTTGAGGAAGCATTTGATATTGATGATATTAGGGCACTGGCACCGCTTATCGGTAAATAGTTCTGCTCACTTTCACATATTTTATTACATGAAAAAGTCCACGGTTCTTTTTGCTTTGCTGATGCTGGGCCTCATTTGCTATGCCCAGCCCAAACCCGGAAAAGAGGGGCACGGCATCCCTTCAAATGAAACTGCAGGAATAGATGTCCTGAAATCAGCCCTGACCGTCACATTTGATCCGATAACAACAAAGTAATTAAGAACTAAACCATATGAAAAAATCTCCCTTAGCAGTATTGATCCTTACGGCAGAAATGATGCTTTGTTCCCTGGCCGGCGGTCAGACACCGGATGGCCCTGTATTCAATATAACTGTGGAACAGAGAGGTTCCTCCGACGGGGAAACTATGGTCAAGAATGTGAAAGCGGGTTACTGGCCCTGCGCAATCTGGAACTCGGGCTACTTCGGGGGCGAGTCGTTCAGCGACAAATCTGTAATGGGAGCACAAACGACAGCCACTCCGGAGGGATTGCTGGCCAGAAGGGGCAGCATTGCAGGGATGAAGCCAGGTGAAGTCCTTCTGTTTTATGTACGTGAAAAATCGGGCACAGGCAATGAAGGTCACTGCTCCGCAACACTATCTACAATCGGTGACGGCGTTTTCAGCTGCACAGTAGTAAGCGGAGACGATAAAGGAACTTACACTGCCGGTGGTCCTGTCACAGAACCCGGCAAACGCGCTTTCGGCCCCGCCGGCAATGCCGATGCAATCATAAAGCGCACTGCAGAAGGCGCGATCCTGACTTTCAGTGAGCCAAACCTTGAGGCTGAAGGTTATTGCGATTTCTTCGGACTTTTTGATGGGGAAAATACGCCGGAGGCTCTACCGGAAGTCTTTACTTTTAAGCTCACAAATGATGAGCTGGAGAACTGGTCAACCCTGCAGAAAGTGAATGACCGGACACTCCCGGGACCATTGGGTGGATCGCTCCATATCCGCGCCGTGCTTACATCCGGGGCCTTTTACAAAAAAAAGGCAGATGTCACACTCGGGGGTTGCTCTGAACTCAGCACAGGAGAAAAAGGGCAGGTCAATGCAACCGGTAAACCGGAAGGAGGAAGTTACCGGTTCTGGAGTGAGCCACAGGGAATGGTCATGATCGAATCCGAAGGCCCTTCCGCCACTCTTACAGGATCCAAACCGGGCCGTGGTACCCTTTATGTAGAGTATACCGCACCTGACGGTGCCAGAACCAAGGCGTCAATGCCGGCATCCGTTGTTAGTATATGGTCATATAACGGCGGAGATGCAATCCCTCCGATACCGCTGTATGATGTTGAAGGAAAAAAACTTTCAGGCAAGCTGATAGTACCTTACTCCTCGGAACCGGATGAAGCACAGGAACTGGTTGATTTTGTGTCGGGCAATCCTTCAGTCTTCACAGTAGTTGCATCTGCAGATAATCTCGACATTCAGGTATCAAAAACAGGCAAGTCCACCATTGAGGCCAGGGACAACTGCGGCAACACCGCCGGTCCGACCGTTGAAGTTGAGGTTGTCAACTGCTCTGAGGAAACAAAGGCCAAACTCGCCGAGGAGGCCCGGATAGTTGCTGAAGCAATCAAAGTACAGCTAAAGCAGCTTGAGGGTATCATCAATTCCAAAGAATACCAAAAAGCTTCGGGCCGCTTCCTTGAATCCGCAGCCAATCTGACGCTGAAGACCTCAGGACTGATTTTTGGAATGGCTGCCGGAGCACCAGGGGCGGACCAGGTTGTTCAGGCCACCGGGAAAGTATTCGGAAGCGGCTCAGCGCTTCTTGACTTGGTCAGGAGCGGAAATCTGAGCGAGGCAGGTGTAAACACTGTGAAGCTGGGAATTGAGCTGGTCGATGCGACCGTCCTGGGGATACTATCCGGAGCCCAGGAGACCTACGAGGCCGCCAATAAATTCGGGGAGGACCTGGGAGTAATTAAGGGCGCAACCATGAAGATAAGCAATGCCCAGTATTGGATTGAACACTGGAGCCGGTATGTAGATGATCTGATCCGCCGCCAGAAATTGTGCGAGAGCGGAGCCGGACAGGACGGCGGACAGGGTGAACCAGCGCCGGAACCTGTACAGAAGCCGGCAGAGCCTGGCTCAGAGGCCGCCAACCAGCCTGCAGGTAGTGCCGAAGCTGCAGAACCCCGTGGCGAGCAACCGTCAGCTGAAGAGCCTGCGCCAGGCGAAGCAGCCGGCGAGAAGAGACCGGATGAGGGAGAACCGGGCGGAGAAGAAGTCCCCGATGAAGGAGGTGAGATCTCCCCGCCGAAGCCACCATCCGAAGCCGGACAGGAGGGCCTGCCCTATGCCCCAGAAGAATGCGGATGCAACAGCACAAAGACCATGAAGCCTGGACCTGAGGTATTTGCAATACTCCAGGCGGAAATGCAGAACCTTAACAATTGTGTCGATGGCTTTCAAAACGGCCCTCTGACAAGCTATGTTAAGACTCTCGAAGAGTGGAAAACTCTTACCGGTGAACTCACTTCAGCACTCGTTAAGGATCAGGAGAGCATCGGGACATCTTTGCATGATGTAATACCCCGGATGGAGTCCCTGCTTCAGCAAACGCAGTCGTTTGACATTGCAGGACAGGAGTTTATTAAGGATTTTGAGAAGTGCCCTGCTATATCATCTTCATGGATGGATCTTCTCAAGACCGCTTTGACAGTAACTGTCGATTCCCTTAAAACCAAATACTGAAATATTCCTGAATATGAAAAAGAAAATTGTCATATGCCTTATCCTGTTGACAGGACTTATATATTCCCGCGCATAGCAAAGGTAAATCCGGACTACTGGAACAGGGAACTACCACGTTCGGCAATTCAGATTATCAATTTCAATTCGATCCAAAGAAAGGATTATCTGAGGACATTAATGGAGGAATATCTTGATAAGAACAGCATCAGCTATAATCTGAAGCGATTTGAGGTGTCATTCGACATGCAAGAAATCAGGAGGCTGGTGCCGTTGATAGGGAAATAACAATCAGGCATTAGGCAATTGGCAGCAGGCAGTAGGGGGAGCATGCGATGAATGGGACAGTGAGTATGGGGTTTGCGCCCCCGATTAACAAGGGAAAGCCCCGGGATCCGATAGTCCTTGGGAGAGAAAGGAAATGGGTACTCAGTCATCAGACACGCTGAATTCCGAATACCCTTTAACCCTGAAACCTGTAACCCTTAAAACCCTGATTTGTCCGCCGGGGTCTCAGCACCGGAGGAACACTTCTAACCAACGAAAACTAAACCCTCTAACTCACATAAAACTATTCGACCAATTTACAATGTGACAGAAATCTGCCATGAAGTAATTATGGTGTCATAATCCAAACTTATTTATCATCTGAGAGAACACATATATTACCCCAACAATTGCCAGGAATCCGGTTATCACAATCCCATACGCCAGCAGAATTGCCAGTGATAATTTTGAATTGGCGTCTGGATCCTCCATCAATTGTATGTCTCTCTTATGCATAGACCGGAATATTAATTGTTTTTAAACACTCTCAGATAACTATGCAAAGTTGAGTCGCTTTCGTCTTTTAACCGTTACAAAATTCCCGTAAAAGATTACATTATTCACATATTGCTGTACTAGTTCCGTACCCTCGACCGAGGAGACCATCCATTTTTCATTTTGAGGAATTTGTCTCTGGGAAGGAGATCGGCAGGCCAGCCTGGCAGTGCTTCCTTGACAGTATGGAACAAAAGAGACTATATTTGTGTTTTCATTTTTACCGACTGGGAAGCACAATTAGTCAGGAGGCATTATGACTGACTGGAAAAGAGTTTTTGCGATAATATTCACCGGTCAGCTGTTCTCCACGCTGAGCAGCTACGTTGTTGCTTATGCCGTCATCTTCTGGCTCAGCGTTGAGACCAGGTCGGCAGAGGTGCTGGCCTATGCCACCATTGCCTCCCTCCTGCCCCAGATGGTTCTCGGGCTCTTCACCGGTGTGTTCGTCGATCGCTGGAACAGGAAGCGGACGATGATACTGGCCGATCTCTTCATTGCACTCTGCACCCTGGTCCTGGCTGCGCTCTTCTGGATTACCGAGCCGAGGATCTTCTATGTATATCTCCTGCTGATGATGCGTTCTGCCGGGATGGCTTTTCACATACCCGCCATGCAGGCCTCCGTGCCGCTGCTGGCACCTCAGGATAAGCTGATGCGTATCTCAGGGATAAACAACATGATACAGTCAGTAAGTACGATAGCCAGTCCTGCCCTTGCCGCCCTTCTCATAAGCCTCTTTGAACTGCAGTGGATCCTCCTTATTGACGTTGCCGGCGCTCTCATAGCCGTGTCAACTCTGCTGATGGTTCATATTCCTGATCCGGAGAAGAAGGAACTTGCCAAACCGCATCTTTGGAGAGAGCTTCTTGAAGGCATGAAGGAGATCTACAGCAAACCCGGTCTGCTCTGGCTCTTTATCCTGGCCCTTTCAGCCATGTTTTTCATCATGCCGGTTGCTGCCCTCTTTCCGCTGATGACGCTTGAGCACTTCAGCGGCACAACATACATGATGAGCATAGTGGAGATTTCATGGGGCATTGGGATGCTCATCGGGGGAGCCATCATCGGACACCGCCGTCTAAACAGCTATAAGGTCGTTCTCATAAATATAACTTACATGGTGCTGGGGCTCACCTTCTTCTTTTCCGGGATACTGCCTCCATCCGGATTCGCAATATTCGCCGGCATCACCGCCATCGGGGGTATTACCATGACTCTCTATTCGGGCTCATTCACGGTTATAATTCAGACAATGGTTGAACCCTCAGCCCTTGGAAGGGTATTCTCACTTTACTCCAGCGTAACACTGCTGCCATCAATGATAGGGTTGCTTGCAACAGGGTATATTGCTGACACCATCGGAATAGGAAATGCGTTTATTATATCGGGCATTGGGATTGCCTTACTGGGCATCGCAGCTTTTGTGATACCTCCCATCAGATTGATGGTGAGAGCGGAGGTTGGCGTTAAAACAGTAGGCAGTCCACAATCCACAGTCGGCAGTCAGGACTGAAGACTGCGGACTGATGACTGATGACTTTCAGATTTTGAACTTCTCCGCCAGGTAGCCGGCCATTTCCTCCTGCATCTCCCGGGCTTTCTCACCGGCCACTTCGGCAAAGTTCTCAGTGCTGTCAGCGTAAATGATCCCGCGTGATGAGTTAACCAGGAGTCCGCAATGACTGTTCATACCGTACCTCGCAACCTCCTCAAGGCTGCCACCCTGGGCGCCTACCCCCGGAACAAGAAGAAAATGGTGAGGCACGATCTTGCGTATATCGACGAGCATCTCCGCCCTTGTGGCTCCCACAACATACATTATGTTGTCTGTTGTTCCCCATCGTTGCGTTATTGTAAGCACTCTCTCAAACAGTCTCTGCCCCTTGTCGGTATGATACTGGAAGTCATCTGCTCCTTTGTTGGAGGTGAGAGCAAGGATGACAGCCCATTTGCCGGGATAGGAAAGGAACGGCGTGATGGAATCTTCTCCCATGTATGGGGCCACGGTCACGGCGTCGAAAGGCATCTCGCCAAATACCGCCCGTGCGTACATCTTTGATGTGTTGCCTATATCGCCTCGCTTTGCGTCAGCAATGATAAAGATATTGGTGTCAAGCTTGTTGATATACCTGACGGTTTTGTCAAGAGCTGCCATACCGCGGACACCGTAGGACTCATAGAAGGCGAAGTTGGGCTTGTATGCAACAGTGTATTTATGAGTTGCATCAATGATCCTCCTGTTGAACTCGAAAATAGGCTCTTCCAGACCTCCAAGGCTTGGGGGCAGCTTTGATATCTCAGGGTCAAGGCCGACACAGAGGAAGGATTTTTTCTTCAGTATCTGCTGAAAAATTTCTTTTGAATGCATAATCCGGGTATTAATAATCGCTTACCTTCAGGCGCTCGGCATTCTCTGCCATCTGTAGCTTGTCGAGCAGCTCCTGTATGTTACCGTCGAGCACCACCGGCAGATTGTATATTGTCAGGTTGATGCGGTGGTCGGTGACCCTTCCCTGAGGATAGTTGTAAGTTCTGATCTTGGCCGACCGGTCGCCTGTGGAGACCATGGTCTTGCGCTTCTGGGAGATCTTATCGAGGTACTTCTGGTACTCGAGGTTATAGAGCCTCGTACGCAGTTCCTTCATCGCCTTCTCCAGGTTCTTGATCTGGGATTTCTCATCCTGGCAAGTGACAACGATGCCTGAAGGCACATGTGTAAGCCTGATGGCTGAATAGGTGGTGTTGACGCTTTGGCCGCCAGGGCCTGAAGAACAGTATGTGTCCTTGCGTATATCCTCACTACGCAAATCAATGTCAAATTCGCCGGCCTCGGGCAGCACTGCCACCGTGGCGGCTGAGGTGTGTATCCGTCCCTGGGTCTCTGTCTGGGGTACACGCTGCACGCGGTGTACACCGGACTCATATTTCATGATGCCATATACGCCCTCGCCCACTACTGCAAAAACAATCTCCTTATAACCCCCGGCAGTGCCTTCGGTAAAGTAGTTCAGATCGAGCCTCCATCCCTGTGCCTCAATATATTTAGAGTACATCCGGAAGAGGTCTCCGGCAAAGATGCTCGCCTCATCACCACCCGTTCCTGCGCGAATTTCCATCACTGCATTCTTGTCGTCCTCCGGATCAACCGGCAGCAGGAGATACCTGATCTCCTCCTCCATATCGGGAATTGTGTTGACAAGCTGATCTATCTCCGCCTTGGCCATCTCACGCATCTCATCATCCTTCTCTGCAGCCAGCAACGCCCTGGCGCTTTCGAGGTTGTCAATGGCGCTCTTGTATTTCTCATAAGCCACCACCAGGGGCTTCAGCTCCTTGTATTCCTTGTTCAGCCTGACATAGCGTTTCATATCCGACATCACATCAGGAGAGTTAAGTTGATCTCCAACCTCAACAAAACGCGTCTTCACTCCAAGCAGCCTGTCAAGTATAAGATTGTTTGCCATTACATGCCAAATTTCAGGGTGCAAAGGTAAATATAATCAGGCAATAGGCAATAGGGATTAGGCAATAGTAAGTCGGCAATCGGCAGTCGGCAACCGGCAGTCAAAACATGACTGAAGACTGAAGACTGCTGACTGTGGACTGGACTACTGCCTACTGCCTACTGCCTGAAGACTAATAGTGATATTCCCCGAACCCGCTTTTAATAGTGAGTTTGGGGTAGGGTGCAGATTCGCACCGGCCGATGACGCGGGCCTCAAGATTAAAGCCGGAGGCAATGTCAATTATTGCCTTGGCATCCGGCTCATCTACATAGAGCTCCATCCTGTGTCCCATGTTGAAGACACGGTACATATCCTCCCAGGGTGTGACGGAGCTCCTTTGAATAAGCTCAAACAGCGGCGGTACGGGGAAGAGGTCGTCCTTGATCACATGCAACCTGTCAATGAAGTGCATGATCTTCGTCTGGCCGCCACCCGAACAGTGTACCATACCGTGAATGGCAGGCCTCATTTGCTCCAGAATTTTTTTTATCACAGGCGCATAGGTGCGTGTTGGCGACAGCAACAGCCTGCCGGCATCGACACCCGGTACGGCAGTAGTGTCAGTGAGCCTCATGCTTCCAGAGTATACCAGTGAACCGGGAACGGCCTTATCAAAGCTCTCGGGATAGAGTGCGGCAAGATATTTATTGAAGACATCATGCCTTGCCGAGGTAAGCCCGTTGCTGCCCATGCCGCCGTTATACTCCTCCTCATAAGTCGTCTGCCCATAGGAGGCCAGCCCCACAATCACATCCCCCGGTCTGATACTGGCATTATCAATGACGTCAGCTCTCCTCATGCGGGCAGTGACAGTGGAGTCGACAATTATGGTCCTTACAAGATCGCCCACATCTGCTGTCTCTCCTCCGGTTGACCAGATCCCTATCCCTGCTTCGCGCATCCGGCTGAGAAACTCTTCGGTGCCCTCGATGATTGCCTTGATGACCTCGCCCGGAATGAGGTTTTTGTTCCTTCCTATGGTTGATGAGAGGAGAATATTATCCGTTACACCCACACACAGCAGGTCATCGAGATTCATCACCACGGCATCCCGGGCTATACCCTTCCAGACGGAGAGGTCACCTGTCTCCCTCCAGTATACATACGCCAGTGATGATTTGGTTCCGGCCCCGTCAGCGTGCATTATGTTGCACCACGCGGGGTCGCCACCGAGTTTATCGGAAATAATCCGGCAGAATGCCCGCGGGAAGAGCCCCTTGTCAACACTGCTGATAGCAGCATGAACCTCTTCTTTCCCTGACGAGACACCTCTCAAGGCGTAGCGCGAACTGTCATCCATGATGAATATTCAGATCTCCTTCCTGATTATTTTGCCGGAATATAGTCAGTCCTTAGTACCCTGAACTCGGTGCGACGGTTGATCTGATGTGCAATTTCCTTTTGTTCATCGCTGGCAAGGGCATTGATGTATTGCTCGGTCAGAGTGGCTCCGGACCGTAGGAACGGAGAGTCCTGCATGATAACTTCATCCACAATCTTCGGACTGGTCTCACCGTATCCCTTCGCCGTCAGCCTGTCAGTGGCAATGCCTTTTCCGATCAGATAGTCCACAACCGATTGTGCTCTTTTCTGCGAGAGATCAAGGTTAAACTCCTCAGTATCACGTGAGTCGGTATGCGACATCAGTTCAATAGTCACGTTGGGGTTGTCATTGAGAGTCTC
The DNA here is from genome assembly GCA_002325785.1 of Bacteroidales bacterium UBA1458. Classification (GTDB taxonomy): domain Bacteria; phylum Bacteroidota; class Bacteroidia; order Bacteroidales; family VadinHA17; genus SR-FBR-E99. The sequence continues at coordinate 27,116 of DCSU01000090.1, forward strand.
CACCAGCTTGTCAAGCGATACCATCGATTCAGGACGCAGGTCCCACTTGCCGAAATCGTAGAAGATGTTCGGCAGCTCAATGGGTTTGTCTATCGGTGTCAGCAGGATGGTGGCCATAAACTCGCGGCTCTTGTCCTGTCCTCTCGTCGTCTCCTTCTCTTTCCCGTTAAGGAAGCCCTTTCTGGAGGCAAGGAAGATATAATCAACCTCGGGCCTGAGGCTGAACCTAAAGTCGCCGGAATTGCCTGTCTCCATCTGCATATTGGCGCCGTCACTTGCGATGAGTTGCACTGCGGCACCAGGGACCGGTTGTCCGGTCTTTTCATCCTTAACGAGGCCGGTGACGCTGAATAGCAGCGGTGGCATCTCGAAGGTAAAGAGATCATCATCCCCCTTGCCCTTGCGTGCTGAGCTGAAGATGCCTTTCTCTGCATCCTTTTCGAAGGTTATGCCGAAGTCGTCTGCCGGACTGTTTATCGGCGGCCTCATATTCTGTACCACCCATCCTTCCCCCGGCTGCGGCACGGCCTTGAAGATGTCGAGCCCTCCCATGCCAATATGGCCGTCAGATGAGAAATAGAGGGAGCCATCCTCACGGACGAAGGGGAAGAGCTCATTGCCCCTGGTGTTTATATCACTTCCGAGGTTTTCGGGGCGCGACCATGGGCTGCCGGGAGAGGTGCGGGTGGATCTGTAGATATCCTTTCCGCCTAGTCCGCCGGGTATATCTGAGACAAAATAGAGAGTCTGCCCGTCAGAAGAAAGGGCCGGATGAGCGGCGACCAGAGAGTCTGCCAGGAGCTCAATCTTTTCCGGGTCGGTCCAGAGGGTGCCCTCACGTGTTGAAAACATTATCACGCATCCTTTCTTCTCACGCTTGCCTGCCTCACAACGGGTGAAATATACTTCGGTATAGTCAGATGAAAACGAAGGGGTCCCCTCCTCAAACTCAGTGTTCAGGAAATCAACGGGTACAGGTGTGCTCCACTTGCCCTTTTTGTCAAGCCGGGTCTCGAAGATATCCGTAAAACTCTGCCCGGTGGCACCGTGCTCCTTGTTGCCCTCTGCGTCATCACGCGATGAAGTAAACCAAAGGAGACCATAGTCATCGCGTCCGAATGAGGGACTGAAGTCTGAATCCCTGGAGTTTGCATCTTTCATCTCGTCTACGTTGTATGACTCAGGGGAGTCCAGCCACTCCATAGCCAACTCACAGGCTCGTATCTGCTGTTCTGTGCGCGGGTCACCCGGAACAAGCTGCCGGTATTTGCGAAACTCCTCAATAGCCTGAGGATAGCGACCTAGTTTCTTAGTGCTCTCCGCAAGCCAGTATTGTGCCTCGGGCTTGGGGAAAGCAGACCTCACGGCCCTCTTGTACCAAAGCTCTGCATTCTTCGGATCATTGACCAGGCGGTAACACTCGGAGACCATGAAGACCATCTCAGCCTTCACCTGCTTATCCCTGGTCTTGGAGTAGACATCCTTGAAGAGGTCTATGGCCTCCCAGTAGCTGCCAGACTCGTATGCTGCATAGGCACGCTCGGTTTTTTGTTTCTGTGCGCCCAGAGATGCAGGAAGAATGAAAATCAGTGTAAATATGAGGATTAACAGTTTATTCATGCCGAACACCTTAGTTTATGCAAAAGTAATGATTGTTATTAATGTTAACGTACCACCTTTCCAATAATTACCTTCCGGGTGAGCTTACCACAAAAATAATGCCCCCGTGGAAGAGGGCATTATTAACCACAAAATCTATGAAAAAAATTACCTTGTAAAAAGCAATTCGCGGTACTTGGGCAGTGGCCACAGCTCGTTGTCGACCACCAGTTCCAGCTTGTCAATATGGATCCTGATCTCGTTGAGATAGGGTTTGACTTTGCTCTCATATGCAATGGACTTCTTGTAAAGATCCTCTATTGTATTCGCTTTCCTCCGCTCTTCAATCATCTCGCTGACGAGTTTCTTTATCATGGTTATATGATCTGATATGATCACAATGAGCTCCTTGCGCGCGCCTGCCAGCCGCATATATTCATTATCTTCAAATATCTCACGTAGCCCCCTGACGTTATCTACAAGTGATGTCATGTAATTCACAGCCGTAGGGACTATATGGTTTACTGCCAAATCGCCGAGTACGCGTGACTC
>DCSU01000090.1:29278-45756 GCA_002325785.1 Bacteroidales bacterium UBA1458
CGTTGGCTGAGGACGCCGGTGCCAACGAGGGTCTGACGCGCCGAGGCAGTGAGATATGACTTAATCGTCTTCGGCACGCTCTCCTCAGATGACAACCCCCTGCGGGCAGCCTCGCGGTGCCATTCGGCACTGTATCCGTCACCTTCGAACCTTATCCGTTTTGAATCTATTATATACTTCTTCAGAACCTGGAAGATTGCCTCATCCTTTTTCCCTCCCCTGTTTGCAATGGTATTAACCTCTTCGGCGAAGGTCTTCAGCTGTCGTGCTACTGCCGCATTCAGCACAATCATGGCGGAGCTGCAGTTGGCTGATGAACCTACGGCCCTGAACTCAAACCTGTTGCCTGTAAATGCAAAAGGAGAGGTACGGTTGCGGTCGGTGTTGTCGAGGAAGATTCCGGGAATCTTCCCGAGGCCGAGCTTAATCTCAGTTTTCTCCTGCGGCGTCATCTTCTTATCCTTCACCTTGCTGGCAATGCTGTCAAGTATTTCTGAGAGATAGCTTCCAAGGAAGACGGAGATAATCGATGGCGGCGCTTCATGTCCGCCGAGCCTGTATGAGTTATTCTCGTTTGTGACGCTGGCCCTGAGCAGTTCCTGGTTGTCATTTACTGCCTTTACCACGTTCACAAGGAAGGTAAGAAACTGCATGTTTGTCTTCGGGTTCTTGCCCGGAGAAAGCAGGTTGACCCCTGTGTCAGTGGCCATGGACCAATTATTATGCTTGCCCGATCCATTGACCTCCGCGAATGGCTTTTCATGGAACAGCACCCTGAATTTATGCCTCCTGGCCACCCTGCGCATCACATCCATGATGAGCTGGTTATGATCCACTGCCAGGTTAGCCTCCTCATAAACCGGCGCGCACTCGAATTGGTTGGGAGCCACCTCATTATGTCGTGTCTTTACCGGTATACCAAGCTTATATGCTTCATATTCGAACTCCTGCATGAACGCTTTTACCCTGTCGGGGATTGACCCGAAATAGTGGTCTGAAAGCTGCTGATCCTTTGATGACGGATGCCCCATCATTGTCCGGTCAGCCAGCATGAGGTCGGGACGGGCATAGTATAGAGCCTCGTCAATGAGGAAATATTCCTGCTCCCAGCCCAGTGTTGCCATTACCTTTTTTACATCCTTGTCAAAGAGATGACAAACCTCCACGGCAGCCCTGTCAAGGGCAGCAAGCGAACGGAGAAGAGGAGTCTTGTAGTCAAGAGCCTCACCGGTATAAGAGATAAAGACTGTAGGAATGCAGAGGGTGTTGCCGACAATGAATGCCGGAGATGATACATCCCATGCGGTATAACCCCTTGCCTCAAAGGTATTCCGGATGCCTCCGCTGGGGAAGCTGGAGGCATCCGGCTCCTGCTGTACAAGAACCTCACCCGAGAATATCTCAATTATAGTTCCACTGTCTCCCCTTCCAACAAAGGAATCATGCTTCTCTGCGGTGGCGTCAGTGAGCGGATGAAACCAGTGGGTGAAGTGCGTCACTCCTCGCTCCATGGCCCAGGCCTGCATGCCTGTTGCCACCTGGTCTGCTATCTGCCTGGTGATGGGAGTTCCTTCATCTATGGCCGTGACAACCGCCTTGAAGGCCTCACGGCTAAGATAGCGCTCCATCTTAACCTTGTCAAACACATTCTCGGAAAAATAGGAAGAGATGTTCTCTTTCGGAATGGATACCTCAACAGGCTCCCTGGTAAAAAGTTCCTTTAATGCACTGAAACGTAATTCTGCCATGATCTGATTTTTTTGTAAAAATAGATCAATTTTAGAATATACCCCCTATTTTTTGAAGTAGTTTTTGATATTTTATATGTTTTTTATTGATCAGCCCCCATTTTTAATGGGGTATATGTCATTTTTAATCATTTTTTACCTCAGAGCTACATTCAGCACGTGTGAAAATACCGTATAATGATTTTTCGAAATCCACAGCCACAACCTTGTATTCCGGGGTAAGGGTAAACTCGTCGCCCACGCCGCTGGTGAGGAAGTTTATAGCTGCTTCGGGAAAATGGAATGTCGTATAGATCACTCCAGGCTTGACAACATCGGTAACCTGTACCTTCATGGTGGTAATACCGCGGGCAGAGAATAGCCGTGCAAAGTCGCCGCTCACCAGACCCTTAAGCCCGGCATCATGAGGATGGACAAACAGAACATCCTCCGTAACGAGCTCCCTGTTAGGAGTACGGCGGGTCATGGTGCCGCTGTTGTAATGCTCAAGCAGCCTCCCCGTGGTCAGTATGTATGGGAATCGCCCTGCGTTATCATTAAGTTCAGGAGAAATATCATAATCCCATGAATGGAATTTACCCTTGCCACGCTTGAATGTTTCCGTGTGGAGAATCTTCGTATCAGTGCCATCAGGCCCCACAGGCCATTGCTTGCCGTTATCGCCGAGCTCGTCCCATCTGACACCTTTAAAGAAAGGCACTATGCCTGCTATCTCCCTTAAAACAATGTCTGCCGAGTAACCCTCCTGTGGATAGCCCATACGGTTCATCATGTCTGTCACTATCTGTCCGTCAGGCTTGGTACCGGCGAGCGGTTCAACCACTCTCTGAACCTTCTGTATCCGGCGCTCGCCGTTGGTGAATGTGCCCTCCTTTTCAAGGAACGACGATGCGGGGAAAACCACGTCGGCAGTCCGCGCCGTCTCGGTCATAAATATCTCCTGTACCACCAGCAGGTCAAGACCCTGGAGTGAGCTTCTGACATGACAGGTGTTGGGGTCTGTCTGCAGGATATCCTCTCCCATGATCCAGAGGGCTTTCAGGTCTCCTCTGCCGGCTGCAGCGAACATCTCCGGGATACGGTATCCCGGCACGGAGGGGTGTTCAGCCCCGTAGAATGAGTTGTAAGTTGCTATGTTTGCCGGGTCAGTGACATCAAGGTAACCAGCTCCCTGGTGAGGCTGTATACCCATGTCCGCTGCTCCCTGCACATTATTCTGGCCGCGCAGCGGGTTAACCCCCACGCCCTCCCTGCCTATATTGCCGGTCATCATGGCAATATTAGAGATGAGTGTTATTGCCTTCGTGGCCTGCCAGTGCTCAGTTACGCCGAGGCCGTGAAACTCCATGGCTGCCGGTGCCGAACCATACTCAATAGCAGCGGCTCTCACAAGCTCGCGGTCAACACCGCATATCCTCTCAAGCTGACCGATATCCAGGGCCACGAGATATCTCTCAAAAGCATCCCATCCTTCCGTGCGCCTGCTGATGAAATCATCATCAATCAGACCCTCGCTCAGAAGATAGTATGCAAACATATTCAGAACTGCCACGTTGGTACCCGGGTTGATCTGCAGGTGGTATTTCGCCAGCCTTGCCAGGTCGATTCTGAGAGGGTCAATAACTATAAGGGGCGTCCCTGCTTCTGCCAGTGCCCGTATCCGTGCACCGGTGACAGGGTGTGCCGCCGACGGATTAGCTCCTATAATAAGGATGCATTTTGTCTTGTAAAGCTCATCTATGGAATTGGTTGCCGCACCGGTCCCGTAAGCCCACTGCATGCCCATAGCCGTGGGTGCATGGCATACCCGTGCACAGCCGTCGATATTGTTGGTTCCTATAACAATCCTGAAGAACTTCTGCATCAGGTAGTTCTCTTCATTTGTGCAGCGTGCTGATGAGATCCCGGCCAGGGCATCAGGTCCGAATTTTTCCCTGATCTCCCTGAACCTCACGGCAGTATAATCATAGGCCTCATCCCACGACACCTCTGTCAGAACACCGTTCTTCCTCACCAGCGGCGAACGCAGCCGCTCCGGGTGGTTGTAGAATTCAAAGGCGAACCTTCCCTTGAGGCATGTGTGCCCCCTGTTTGTTGCGCCGTCGAGGGGTGCCTGGATACCCCTAACCCTGCCGTCGATGACCTTGACCTCCAGGTTGCATCCCACCCCGCAATAGGTGCAGGTGGTCCGTACAATGCTGTCAGCTTCCAGTGTCTTCGTTGAGTACCTGTCTGTCAGGGCGTTAGTAGGACATGTCTGTACACAGGCCCCGCATGATACGCAAGGCGACTCGCGAAACGACATGTCATATCCTTTAATAATGCGGCTCTCATGGCCCCTGCCATAAATTCCCAGGACATGTTCCGTCTGAAGCTCATCGCAGGCCCTGACGCACCTGTAGCATTTTATGCACTCAGTAAGGTCAGACCAGATATATGGATGGCTCCTGTCTTTCTCATGCACAGTGACAGACCGGCGATATCTCACCTTGGGACTGCCTGCTGCGGCAACAACACTCTGAAACTCCGTAGGCAGCATGCCGGGTTCCGGAATGAGTTTATCAGGAGGATATTCCGACAGAACAAGTTCGAGGATATTCTTCCTCAACCTCTTAACCTTTTCTGTGGATGGGTAGATATAGTACCCAGCTGCCACCGGGGTATGGCATGATGCCATCACCCGTCCGGGGCCATTCTCCTTCAGCGCCACCTCAACGGAGCAGATCCTGCATGACCCGTAGTTCTCGAGGTTATCTGACTGGCAAAGTGTGGGTATGACATCCCGCCCGCGAATCCTTCGCACGAAATCCAGTATCGTCTCTCCGGCCTCTATCAGGTATGGGGTGTTGTCTATATATGCTCTGTTTTCCATCACTATGCCTGTTTATCTGTGAAGTAATTCTCAAGCTCATCGCTGAAATACTGCAACGCATTTCTTACCGGCAGTGGCAGTCCTCCGCCCAGGGTGCAGAGCGAACCAAGCTGCATCGTCTCCAGGAGATCATCAAACAGCTGCCGGTCTATCTTCCGGCCCTTCTCTGCCGCGTCAGAGAGCAGCTCATAGCCACGAACCGATCCTATTCGGCAGGGGAAGCATTTCCCGCATGACTCCTTCATTGTGAACCCAAAGAGATGTTCAAGCAGCTTTACGACCGGGAAATCCTCCGGTACTGACACAATGCCTGCATGACCCAGAAGGAATCCTTCCCTGCCGAACGACTCAAAGTCGAGTGTCAAATCACTGATCTTTGATGCGGGAACCAGTCCTCCCAGAGGCCCTCCTATCTGAAAAGCCTTCACTGGATATCGTGTTCCTCCTCCCATCTCTTCAATCACTGTTCTCAGCGGAGTTCCCATCCTCACCTCGAGTAGTCCCGGCCTGTTGAAGGCGCCGTCGAGCGACACCAACTTGGTGCCGGGCGATTTCCCGGTGCCCAGTGAGGCATAGGTTGCACCGCCCTCCTGTATTATATAATGTATATTGGCGAAGGTCTCCACGTTGCTGAGCACCGTGGGCATGCCAAAAAGTCCGTAGACGGCAGGGAACGGAGGACGTGTACGCACCTCGGGCCTCAGTCCCTCGAGGGAGTTGAGCAGCGACGTCTCTTCGCCGCAGATATATGCACCTGACCCTTCCACCACATGAAAGCGAAAGGGGTATGTTGAAACTCCTGATGGCCCAGCAGTTATACCGGTTTCCTCAAGCTGCCTGACAGCCTCCCTGGTTTTTCTTACAGCGAGGGGATATTCGCCCCTGATGTAGACCACCCCGGTGTCTGCGCCAGTAATGATTCCTGTCATCATCATCCCGAAAAGCACTGAATGAGGGCGTTCCTCGAGGAGCCACTTGTCAGAGAAGGCGCCCGGATCGCCCTCGTCGGCATTGCATACAACATATTTCCTTTCGGCCTGTGCCTCACGTGACGACCTCACCTTCACATGGAAGGGAAACCCGGCACCCCCGCGCCCCCGCAATCCCGACAGCTCCAGCTCCTTAAGAGCAGCCGATGTGTCAGGCAGCCATTCTGCAGCAAGGGCATAATACTCCGCTATGTCACCGGTGGCCGGAAGAAGTGCGGGCTTATCAGTATTGGAAGAGGTTTGCAGGGCCTGGGCCTTACCGTTGCCGCCCATGATCTGGATTTCTCCGTTGACCATGAAGGCATCATTTGAATGACAGTGCCCAAGACAGGTCACAACGCCAATCTCATGATCAGCGTAACGATCAGCCAGACTGTGTCTTACACTCTCCTGCCTTCCTGATGTCAGGCACGCGGTTCCGTCACAGACGAAAACCTTTTTTCCCTGATAATCCTTGCGAAGAAAATCATAAAAAGAACTCGTCCCCATGACCGCGGCATTACCCGTCATGGAATCGCGGGCAACAGCTTTAAGACTATCATCAGTTGAATCACCAGTGGTACCGGCAGCTCTAACAAGACCCTCATCAGTTAAATCCCCGGACACGCCGGCAGCCCTGACAATCTCTTCATACAGCCCTTCGGCAACACCCTTCCTGGCCGATAGTCCTCTCAGGTTTTTTGACATATTTAAAATTTTTAGACAGTCACAAGATATTATCTAACTGCAAGATATACAGTAAAGATGAGAATTATCATCTTTTAGAGGGAGTTTATTAAATGAGAACAGGCCCCGTCCTTTTGTTTAACTGAATTTTGTTATATTTGTCGCCTGTAATTTTCAAGAGGTAAATTCAATTATTTAATTAGTTTCAGATGGCAATACTTCAGACTTTAAGAGAGAAGGCGGGACCGCTTGTAGCAGGTGTAATCGGACTTTCACTGCTTCTCTTTGTTGTAAGCGATTTTTTCGGGAACAATAATGCACAGCGCCGGAAGGCAGACAAATATTATGAGCTTGCCATTATTGATGGTGAGACCGTTACATACCAGGATTTTGAAACCAGGGTGCAGGATCTGGTTGAAATTTACAAAATGTCAGGCACCAACGAGGTCAGTGAAGAGATGATGCTGAGCCTCAGGGAACAGGTATGGCAGCAGATGCTCTCCGAGAAACTGATGGACAAGACTTATAAGAAGACCGGCCTCGGCGTCAGTGCTGATGAGGTGGAGATGCTTGTCTTCGGCGACAATCCTCACCCGATAGTAAGACAGCTGTTCACCGACCCCAACACCGGGGCGTTCAACCAGTCGTTCCTTGTCAATTTCCTTAAGGCCACCGAGACCGACGAAGCCACAAAAAACTACTGGCTCTTCTTCGAGGATCAGATCATCAATGACAGGCTCAACACGAAACTTGTGAACCTGATGTCAAAGGGACTCTACGTCACCGGCAAGCAGTCGGAATATGAGAACAGCCTAGTCAGCAATACTGTCAGCTTCAGCTATATTGCACGCAACTATGCTACCATTCCTGACAGCGCCGTGAAAGTTTCCTCTGACGAGATAAAGGAATATTACGACGGGCACAAGGATAATTTTAAGCGTACTGCCCAGAGAGACATGGAGTACATGGTATTTGATATTGTTCCCTCGGAATCAGACTTGAAAGAGTCAGAAGACTGGGCTACCAGGGAGAAGGAGAATTTTGCTGCTGCCACTGACATCGTCCAGTATATCAACCTTACTGCTGACACGCGTCATACAGGCTTTTACAATACTTTCTCAGACCTTCCCCAGAGTCTCCGCAGTCTTGCTGAGGCTGGTGACAGGGCTGCAGTTACAGGTCCCTATTTTGAAGACGGTGCCTGGAAGATCGCCCGTGTTGTTGACGTCGCTGAGCGTCCCGACTCAGTAAGGGCTGCACACATTCTGCTGGCTCCCAACGGTGCAAGAAGCATGGCTCAGGCCAGGCAGCAGGCAGACAGCCTGATCAGCCTCGTCAGATCCGGCATCGATTTCGAAGTACTGGCAATGGCCAACTCTGACGACCAGGGCTCAGCCCAGGTTGGCGGTGATCTCGGATGGTTCAGCGAGGGGATGATGATAATCCCATTCAATAACGCATGCTTCAGCGGCAAAAAGGGTGACCTTGTAACGGTAGAGACAACATACGGACTGCACATCATAAAAATCATCGACCAGAGCAGAAGAGTAACAAAATATGACATCGGTGTTGTTGACCGCCAGGTGATCCCGAGCAATGCCACCACTCAGCGTATTTATGCCGAGGCTTCACAGTTTGCCGGCACAAATGATACTTACGAGAAGTTCAACAAGTCGGTGGCAGAAGGCAATCTGAACAAGAAGCTTGCAATGAATGTCACACCTGATCAGAAGGAGCTTCCGGGGCTGGAAGAGGGAAGAGGACTGGTTATGGCGCTCTTCCAGAACAGCAAGGAGGGCGAGATCGTTCTTGATAACAACAGCCAGGCGGTCTTTGAACTTCCCAACATGTATGTGGTGGCATACTGTACCAGGGTGCAGGAGGAGGGGACAGCCCCTGCAGAGGATGTAGCCTCAGACATAAGGTTTATTCTGGCAAAAGAGAAGAAGGCTGAGATCATCGCAGCAGAGATGAAGAAGCTTGCAGCGGAGGGAAAGACAATTTATGATATTGCTTCTCATTATAATACTACAGTGCAGGATGCTACCGGAATAAACTTCAGGTCGTTCTCAGTGCCGGGAGCAGGTATTGAGCCGGGACTTATCTCAGCTGCCTCAGCATCTGCATCCGGAGTACTATCAAAACCTGTCGAAGGTAACAACGGCGTATATCTGTTCGTGGTAAATTCCGCCGTTCCTGCTGTGGCTGAAGATCTGGCCCGGGTGAGTGAGAGGCTGAATTCAAACTACCAGATACGCGCCTCATACGAGGCCTATCAGGCCATACGCGACAAGAAAGAGGTCAAGGATCTGAGATACAAGTTTTACTAGAACCAGTCAAAACAAAAATAAAACAAAGAGACCTTCCGTCAGGAGGGTCTTTTTTTTGGCTGGCCCTACAGGGCAATAATTATTGAATTGACTACCAATGGTCTACAATAGTTGATCCACTGTGCTGAAAGGTTTGGCAGGCTGGATTACTCCAATTCAGTTTCCCTTTAACTTGAATCTCTCCCTGATCGACTCATCGTCCTGTTCACCTGAAAGAGAATTGACAAATTCTGCCGGTATATTGCATACATCAAGCATTATCAGACCGTCAAGGCAGTTGTTGAAATCAGGATCGACATTGAATCCGATAATCCTCGCATTGAGCTCAAGATATTTTTTCAGCAATACCGGGATCCTGAAGCCGTTGTCGACATCGCTCACCACCTTCTCCACCTTGCTTATGTCCTTCTCCGCCGCCTCAATGATAACCTCATAGTCAGCGCGCCGGTCCACTCTACGTTTGAATTTCTTCCTTGGCCTTATATAACGCGCCATCTCCTTATCATAGTGGTTGCTGCGCACAAACTCAACGATGAGCGACCTGGAGAAGGATGAAAACTCATTGCTGATGCTCACCGGACCTATCAGATATCTGTACCCGGTATCCCTGAGCAACACGGTCAGGAGTCCTTTCCACAGCAGAAAAAGCGACAGCGTCTTTCGCTGATAATCCTGTACAATGAAGGATCTCCCCAGTTCCATGGTCTCCGCCAGGACCGGGGCAAACGACTTCCTTATCCTGAACAGTGAATTGATATAGAACCCTTTTATTCCATACTGGCTCAGTATTTCTTTTCCCTTGCCTATCCTGTATGCGCCCACCAGTGATCCGGCATCTTCATCCCACACAATGAGATGATGATAGTAAAAATCGTACTCATCGATGTCGCTGGCCCTGTTCGTTCCTTCTCCCACTGCTCTGAAGGTAATCTCGCGCAGCCTTCCTATCTCACAGATAAGATTTGGAATCACCCGTGTTGGAGCAAACAGTACGACATAGTTCTTACTGGAGAACAGTTCATATGCCGGCCTTAAGGCTTTTACCTCTTCCCTGAGGGCCGCACGGTCTCCCGGCAGGGCAACGGGTTCCTTTTTCCGGTTATTGTTCTGCCTAAAATTTGCAAAGAAGTGTCTTGGCTCCAGGGCTGATCCGAGCGAATAGGTCCTTGCCCTCAGATAGCGACCATAGCGGGCCAGATCCCCCAGCCCGGCCTGTTCCTTCACGGAAACAGGTTTACCGATGCGGACCCTGATCACCTTATGACGCTTATTGATCAGTTCCGGTCCGAGCCTGGCAGTGCTCAGGAGAGGATGAATGCGTCCAAGGATGTGGTACCACCGCGAGTTAGTGCCGTGAAAATAGACCGGTATCACTGGTACCTCAGCCGTCCTGACGGCCCTTAGCACCTGCTCCTGCCACTCTCTGTCGCTGATAAGGTTGGAGTCCGACTGGTAGGTTGAGACCTCTCCGGCCGGGAAGAGGGCAACAACATGCCCCTCACTGACAAATCTCAGCGCCTCCCCGGTGCCTGAATATGCCGGTTTCTTCTCCCTGTGATGACCCGGAAGATCGGACGGAAGAATCAACTGCTTAAGCGGATCAATCTGCTGAAGCAGGAAGTTGGCCATGACCTTGACATCGGTCCGTCCTGCCATCAGTATCTTAAGCAGTATCAGGGCGTCAATGCCTCCGAAAGGGTGGTTAGACACAGTGATGAACGGGCCGGATGAGGGTATGTTTGCCCGGTCCTTGTCAGCTACTTCATACTTAATATCAAGATGCTCAAGTATGGAGTTGATAAAAACGGTCGGGTCACGGTCATAGGCACTTGAGTATACCCTGTTCAGCTTGTTGTAACGAAAAATCTGCATCAGGGCTTCGGCTATCACCGCCCCTCCGGGGATGTCAAGGTTCGTAGCCCTGGCCAGCTCTCTCGATGTCAGAAGCTTCATTGCGACACGCCTATGATCACTTTTCTCACCACTTCACCCCAGGTCTCCGTCCCCGCCCTGTCCCGGCCATCCGTTTATCAGATGATGTACATGTTTATGAGCTGCTCGAAAAGCTCCTGCTTTCCACTGATTTTTTTAGGTTCACCAGCCTTCTTCGCCAGCTCGCGCAGTTCCTCGAGGGTAAGCTTGCCCTTCTCATAAAGAGCGCCGTTGCCCTTGTCAAAGGAAGCATATCTCTCTTTACGCATCTTCAGATAGTCAGAATCCTTTAGTATGCGGTAAGCTATGACCAGTCCCCTTGCAAACGTGTCCATGCCGTTTATGTGGGCAATGAATAGATCTTCGGGATCGGTGGAGTTACGCCGGACATGTGCATCGAAGTTAATCCCTCCTGTCTTGAAGCCACCAGCCTGTAGAATGACGAGCATGGCTTCAGTGATCTCATTTATATTGGTCGGGAACTCATCAGTATCCCATCCGTTCTGGTAGTCGCCCCTGTTGGCATCAATGCTGCCAAGCATGTCAGCGTCGGCGGCCGTCTGGAGGTCATGCTGGAATGAGTGTCCTGCGAGAGTAGCATGGTTAACCTCAACATTGAGTTTGAANNGTATCACGGTTGCGGCATCGAAGTCGTACTGGTGCTTTGTGGGCTCCATCGGTTTGGGTTCGATATAAAAGGCACCCTTGAATCCTTTCTTGCGGCCATAGTCGCGTGCCAGCGTAAGCATCATAGCCAGGTGATCCAGTTCACGCTTCATATTTGTGTTATGAAGTGAGAGATATCCTTCGCGGCCTCCCCAGAAGACGTATCCCTGTCCGCCAAGTGCTATGGTTGCGTCAATAGCATTCTTCAATTGCACGGCGGCATTGGTCACCACATTGAAATCGGGGTTGGTGGCAGCACCGTTCATATAGCGGGCATGGCTGAAGACGTTGGCGGTGCCCCACAGCAGTTTCATGCCACTCTCCTTCTGCCTTGCCTTTATCACCGGCACCCATTTTTCAAGGCGTTTTTCTATCTCAAAGACCGGGCCTGAGCCAACAAGGTCAGTGTCATGGAAACAATAGTATGGTGCCCCGATCTTCTCAAAAAACTCAAATGCCATGTCGAGCTTGACCCTGATGCGGTCATCGCCCTCCAGCCCGTCATATGGAAAAGCCCGTGTCTTGTCGCCAAAAGTATCCATGCCGTCACCGCAGAATGAATGCCAGTATGCAATCGCAAAGCGAAGGAGATCCTTCATCTTCTTACCTTCCACCTTTGCCTCAGGGTCATACCATTTGAATGCAAGCGGGTTCTTTGAATCCCGGCCCTCATACATTATCTTCCCAATGCCCGGGAAGATCTCACCGTTACTCTTTTTTACCATAGTATTTTGTTTATTCATATAACTGATTCTCAAGCATATCAAGCCACTCCATATACCTGGAGTCATAAACCATTGAGAGCTTGCTATCCGGTTCGCTGGTTCCGGTAATCTCGAGGCCGTTGAAGGCCTCCTCCTCAGAACTGTAGTACCCGCAACCTATGCCGGCACCCCTGGCAGCTCCTGTAGCCCCGTCGGTATTATAGAGGGTGATGACCGTGGAGGTGAGACTTGACAGAATCTCCCTGAATACCCTGCTAAGGAACATGTTTGATTCACCAGCCCTGATTACCGATGGGTTGATCCCTGTTTCCTTCATGATCTCCAGTCCGAAGCGGAACGAGAAGGCGATAGACTCCTGGGCAGCGCGGTAAATATGACCCTGCTGATGGATGTTGAAGTTCAACCCGTGCAGTGAGGCTCCGAGATCTTTATTCTGGAACATCCTCTCCGCGCCGTTGCCAAAGGGAAGGAAAGTGAGTCCGTCACTGCCGGGTTCAACCTCTGCAGCAAGGTCATTCATCTGGTCATAGGAAAGTCCGGCTCCCGTAATCTTTTTAAGCCATGAGTTCAGTATGCCTGTACCGTTAATACACAGGAGCACACCCAGGCGTGGAATCCGTTCTGTGTGGTTGACGTGCAGGAAGGTGTTTATGCGCGACTGCGGGTCAAACTGGGTGATGTCAGTGACACCATATATCACTCCTGAGGTTCCGGCGGTGGTTGCCACCTCACCAGGGTGCAGTACATTGAGTGACAGCGCATTGTTTGGCTGGTCTCCTGCCCTGTATGAGACAGGGATACCGGCAGGCAGGCCAAGCTCCTCCGACATGGACGGTGTCAGATGACCCTGTATACTGAATGAATTCACAGGATCTGCCAGCAGCCCGGCTGGAATACCATAATAATCGAGTATCTCCTCCGAGATCTCGCCTCTCATGAAATCCCAGAAGATGCCTTCTGAGAGACCTGAGAAGGAGGTTTTTATCTCATCAGTGAGCCTCATGGCAAGATAATCTCCCGGAAGCATGATCTTGTATATGCGTTTGAATAGGCCCGGTTCATTCTCCCTGACCCATGCCAGTTTGGAGGCTGTGAAGTTGCCCGGGGAGTTGAGAAGGTGATGCAGGCAGAAGTCCCTGCCCATTTTCTCGAAGGCCCTCTCGCCTATCTCCACCGCCCTGCTGTCACACCAGATGATTGACGGTCTGAGTACTTTCCTGTTTATGTCAACAGCGACCAGTCCGTGCATCTGGTAAGCTATGCCAATGGCTCCGATGTCTTTGCTTCTTGGTCCAAGTGGTTTAAGGCAGGCACCCAGGGCCAGGGTAAAGTTCCTCCACCATACTTCCGGATCCTGCTCGGCCCACCCTGGACGGGGTGCCGTGATCTCCATCTCGGAGGATGGATAGGAAGCTGATGATAACGCTCTGCCGGACTCCCCGTCAACGACGGAAACCTTTACCGACGAGCTGCCGAGGTCAATACCCAGTAATAGCATAAAGTTTTTTTTCTAAGAATTTCTCACTGTCGTTATAAAGGTACGGATATTTTCAGAAGGAGCATTAGGGCCATTGCATGGTTCTACGATACTGAATGGCTGACCAAAAACCCTCGGGATAATTTCAGCGCTTCGTTTTCCTGTTACGGTATAAGCAGGTTTTATTATCACATATGTGGCACTGGTAGGAGCTGTATTTGGCATCCTTGCCGATGCCAATGAGACCGCTTACAGACTTTACGGGGTTCATCAGTGCCGCATCGGTCAGTGTGATAGCGCAGAAATTATCCTTAAAAAAACTAAAGAGTTTATGCTGTTCAGCCACATCCCAGCCGCAATAGCCGGGGCTGAAACGGTTTGTAATATTTTTCCCCTCTTCACCGGCTGCTTTTTTAAGCTCCTCCTGCATCCTGTCGGCGGCATTCTCTACCACCTCCGACCCGATGACGTCATAGACGTATCCCCGCAGCAGGTCCCCCTTCTTCATGTTCTGAGGGCTCATCTCCCCCACTGACGATCCCGCCGTACAGATGAAGAGAGCCACATCCTCTGCCTCTTTTATCTGCCTGTATATGATAGGCTGAACACTAAACATAACACCCTTGATCTCAACTGCTTTATTTTCAGGCCACAATCTAACGTTGTTAAAGACCCTGTATTCACCCTTCACACCGCCCATCGGCATAAGCTCTTCCGAGACCTCCTGTATAAGGTCAGTAACAGGCTCAGGTGCAGTACCGGGAAGGTAGCCCATGGTCCGCTCCAGTGCCTCAACGCCGGGGAGCAGCTCTCTAAATGTATAGGTGAACCTGTTCAGGATGGCATTGTCATTTGATAATGTTCTATGAAACGGATTGCATAATCATCTCGTCCGAGAACAAGATCTGCCGCGCGCACCAGCCCTGAGATCTTTTCAGGATTGGCTATGGGGCATGTGAGGCCCAGCATTATTGACATGGCCATGTAAGCATTGTTTATATTTCCCCGGTTTGGCAGTCCGAATGAAATATTGCTGGCACCCTGCGTAATGTTATGGCCCAGTCTGTCATGAACAAGTCTTATGGTTTCAAGCGTCACCCTGCAGGCATTGGGGTCTGCGCTGACGGCCATGGCCAGGGGATCGATTATTATATCTTCCTCTTTTATTCCGGCACGCACCGCGCGTTCAATGATCTTTTCCGCTATCCTCAGCCGCTTTTCAGGATCGGAAGAAATACCTTCATCATCAAGGACAAGGCCGATTATAGCAGCGCCGTATTCCTTTGCAATTGGTAACAGTCTCTGCAATGATTTTTCTTCCCCGTTCACGGAATTGATGATGCACTTGCCCCTGGCCACCTTAAGTGCTGCCTCAATTGCCACCGGGTTTGGAGAGTCCAGACAGAGGGGTATGTCAAAGTTTTCCTGAAGTGCAATTACTGCTTCGGGTAAAAGCTCTTCATCAACCGCCCCCGGAACTCCGATGTTTACATCAAGCACGTCTGCCATAGCGCTAATCTGCGATCTGGCAATAGACAGCATATACTCAAAGTCCTTCATCAGGAGAGTGGAGACGAGCCTTTTTCGCCTGGTGGGATTGATTGATTCACCGATGATAACTACCGGCCCTTCAGTATCAATAATGACTTCATGCGCTCGACCTGATAAGACTGTTTTCATTAATTCAATTCATTTGCCCCTTGAATATAGCAATTATTCAGTATAGTTCTTATTGATTTACGAATATCGATTAACGATTTAGGATTTAAGATGTTAGGACAATCAGTCAAAGATCTTGAACATAAATTCAAATAAACAACTTCTTAAATCAAAAATCAACATTCCTTGTTCTTAGATCGCAGATTTGCTGAGACAAAGGATGGAATATGTTATTGTGCAATACTCCTGAGATATTCTACTGCTCCATGGGGATCTGGTGAATAGTGGTCAGCCCCGATCTTTTCACAGAACTCGGCAGTTACCGGTGCTCCTCCGACAAGTATTTTAATCTCAAGGTGTCTCTCCCTGAATGAGGCGACCGTTTTACGCATGTTTTCCATGGTTGTGGTAAGTAATGCTGACAATCCTATCACTGCACCAGGGTGTTTTTCGGCAGTTTGTATGAATGTCTCTGTGCTGACATCCACGCCGAGGTCAATTACTTCCCACCCGGCGCCCTCTATCATCATAGCGACCAGGTTCTTGCCTATATCGTGAAGGTCGCCCGTCACTGTACCTATTATAAAGGTGCCTCTCCTCTTTGCCTCGCCAGAGAGGTAGTATGGTCTGAGATGGATCATTGAATTGTTCATTGCCTTGGCGGCCATGAGCATCTGTGGAACGAAAATCTCATTCCGGTTGAATTTATCCCCCACCCTGGACATAGCAGGAATAAGGGCTTCTTCAAGTATCTCTCCCGGGCTTATGCCTGAATCGAGCGCGAGTCTGGTAAGTTCAAAAGCGCCCTGTTGGTCCTTCATGGCAGGGGGGTAGGGCGATTTTATGTCTGCCTTTCCAAACTCGACGCAGAGAGAAATTTTTTCTAGAAGCTCAGTCATTGTAATCTGGTGTTTGTTATCATTTGGGCACAAGCTCCGCCTCGCCGGATGAGCCAGGCATGATAAACTATGAAACGGCATGTAAATAAGCATTATTTTTTTATACGGCATCATTACTGTCCAAAAAAAATCAAAGGGCAGTAGAATAGTGGGTATGGAGCAGCCGGTTAAGAGTGAGGCTTAGTGTAAACAAGAAAGCCCCGACTGTTTCCAATCGGGGCTTCGTTTGTAAAGTCGGCGGCGACCTACTCTCCCACATTTTGCTCTGCAGTACCATCGGCGCAGGAGGGCTTAACTTCTCTGTTCGGAATGGGAAGAGGTGGAACCCCTCCGCTATAGCCACCTTATGACCTTAAATATCGTGACATATTGGTTTTATTGTAAATTAATAAGATATCACCCCGAAAGCTCACGGGTAATTAGTACTGCTCAGCTTTGATGTTGCCACCTTTACACCTGCAGCCTATCAACGTCGTAGTCTACAACGACCCTTAAGGGAGATCTCATCTTGAGAC
>DCSU01000156.1 GCA_002325785.1 Bacteroidales bacterium UBA1458
AATCGACAATTGACAATCAAAAATTCAACTACTGCCTACTGCCTTATTAACAGTCCCCTCCGAAAGTATTGTAATCTCGGTGCGGCGGTTAAGTCTTTTACCGGCCGGGGTGATATTGTCAGCCATGGGAGAAGTCTCTCCGTACCCATGTGCAAAGAGGCGATCAGCGCTTATGCCTCTCCTGATAAGGTACTCCCTGACTGACCCGGCGCGTTTTTCTGAAAGCACCTGGTTATGCTCATCACTGCCGTCTGAATCGGTATGTCCCCCTATCTCAACCACAACCGTATTATTGATTTTCAGGAACTCATGCAGTTTTTCAAGCTCCGGCATCGATGCCTCCAGCAGCTCCCATGAGTCAGTGTCATAGAAGACATTGTACATTCGCATGAATTCTCCTTTTCTGACCCTGTTCAGGGCGATGGTTTTCCGGTATGGTTCTGACGATGAATATCCCTCTTCAAAGTCGAAATTCTCGGAGAATATCATATAGCCGTCGGCGGTCACATTCAATCCGTAACTGTAGCCCCGTGGCAGGCAGACAAAGAATCCTCCCCTGCTGTCAGTCACTGAGGCTACTACTCCTGCGCGGTTGGTAAGGTCAGTCAGTTCATACCTGGCAGTTATCGGTGCCCCTGTTGCCTTGTCTATGACTGTGCCCCTGAAGTAGGAGACCGGCTCAGGCTGAACATCAGCAGGCAGATCGATATAATAAATGTCCTTCCCCTTGCTCTTATCGCGCGAGGATGAGAAGAAAGCTCTTTTGCCGGATGATTCTATCACCAGTCCCGTTTCATCCGCAGGTGTGTTGACTGACGGGCCCATGTTCACAGGCGCTGTCCATGTTGAGTCGCGGTTCATGGTGGCGGTGTAGATGTCATGACCGCCGAATGTCTCTCTTCCGTTTGATGAAAAGTAGAGTGTTCTGCTGTTAAAGTAGATAAAGGGTGAGAATTCATCCCCGGCGGTATTGACCGTCTTTCCGGGATTGACAGGTTTGCCCCATTTGCCGTCACTTCCGCGGACAGAATACCAAATGTCCATCCCTCCCATCCCGCCAGGCCTGTTGCTGACAAAGAACAGCATCTTGCCATTGGGGCTGATTGATGGCTGCGATTCCCAGTAGGTGGAGTTCACCGGTGCACCGGCATTTACTCCGGGTGACCATCTTATAGCGTCATAGACAGAGTAGTAGATATCGCACCGTCCGTAGCCGTCATTGCGGTCACATGCAGTAAAGTACATTGACCGTCCGTCGGATGCGATAGACTGTGCACCCTCGTTTCCGGCAGTATTCAAAGGTGCCCCGGCATTGCGCGCCGTCCCCCAGTAGCCCTCACCAACCCAGCGGCTGATGTAGAAGTCCTCCTGCCTGTCACGGCCATAACCTGAGGCTCTCTTAACTTCACGGGTAAAGATGAGTTGCTGACCGTCTCCTGTCACTGAGGGCCAGTACTCATCAAGCTGGGTATTTACGGAGTCGCCGGCACTGACCGGTTCGGACCCGAAGAGTGTGCCCGGAAAGGAGAGTGCAAACCGGCAGCTTGCTAACATCTTCTCAGCTTCCGTTCGCAGCCTGGCATTTATCTTTGTCTGGCTGAGATAGGCCTCAAGGTGCGATTTAGCTTCGGGATACCTGCCGGTACGCAACTCTGCTCTTCCAAGGCCATATAGCGCCGGCACAAAAAAGAGTGTGTCAAGTGACACAGCCTTCTGGTAATGGGTCACCGCCTTCTCCCAGTCACCCGTGTCAGAGTAGAGCTGCCCCAGAAGAAGATGGGCCTCATAGAATGCTTCATCCTCTTTCACCGCCATCAGCAGGCCAGTCTCTGCGCGGTCATAATAGAGGAGATCGTAATCCCTCTTCCCCTGGTCATAATACTTAAGCGCCCTGTTTGACCTGGTATGGTATCCCTGGCCGGTAAGGGTGCACTGGCTCATCATCACCAGCAGCAGCAAAGTTATCAGGGTTCGGATGCTCATTCAGGGTATGTGCATGAATTTATGAGCCTGAAGGGAGACCATCCACCTGGTGTTCCGTTTGACATATTCGGTTATTTCTGCTATCATCTCACTGTAACGGCTCCATTCCGGCTGCAGGAGAAGCCTGCAGTCTGGGCTGACCATGGTGCTGTACCTCTCTGCTGCATCAAAATCGGTGCCATCGTGTATTACCACCTTCAGCTCATCAGCCAGGGCCCATATCTCCGGCACAGGAGGGGTTCCCTTCTTGGGCGACAGTGTTATCCAGTCCCATTTGCCGCTAAGGGGGTAAGCCCCGGAGGTTTCGAGATAAGTTTTTATTCCTTTTTCGTGCAGCAGGTCACTCAACGGTTCAAGGTTCCACATCAGCGGTTCACCCCCCGTTACTACAACAGAGTCTGCCCCGGCAGTGGTGACACGGTCAGCCATTGCACCAATGTCAACCAGGGGGTGCAAATCAGCATTCCACGAATATTTTGTGTCACACCAGCTGCAGCAAATGTCGCATCCGCCAATCCTGATGAAGTAGGCTGCTTTTCCCGTATTGCATCCCTCTCCCTGGATCGAGTAAAACTCCTCAACTATGGGTAGCATTTGACCGTCATTATTCCGGGAACTGTTTTTCATGTTATTTTTTCCCGAGAGACAGGAGCCTGTATTGTAATTATGAAATATGTCTTCATATAATTTCAAAATATCAGTTGTCACCAAACAGAAGTATCATCTCCCGCTTCTCTGCTGCTTCCGCCCATACAGCGGGTATTATGCTCCATTCAGCCTGCACCCGGGGGCTGATGGTTCCTTTATCACGGATATATTCTGTCATATAGTGTCTCAGGTCTCTCTCTGTGGCCTTTATGATTCTGCGGTCCAGTTCTTTTCCTGCTATTCCGGCAGCCGGGAAGTGCCCGCCGCCACCGTTGGCCCGATATGAGTTTACGGCAACTGTGTAATTCGAACTGTGGCTGAATGGGGTTCCGTCACTCAGTGCGGTGATATTGACCCTGGCTCCCTGGGGTTTACTTACGTCAACCGTATAGCGGATACCCATGGCTGACTCGAAATTGTATGACGGATTGCGTAGCCTTGCTGTTCCGTTGACAATCACCGGCTTCCCGCTGTCGTCAAGCCTGTACCGAAGCATATAATCCTTGCTGTCGTCCATTGTCTCGAACCATAGTCCGGCCGAATGCTCCAGGTGCCTGTCAATCTCACCTCCTGTCATTGTAACTGTATAAAGAAAATTCTCAAACCGGTAGAGCCGGTACATATCCCTGATCCTTAAATCCCCTTCGTTGATGCTCTGGTCAAATGACAGCGGTGCTGCAAGGGAAACCTGGGCTCCGCTTATGTCAAGCTGCATACGGTGGATCAGGTCAACGAACGCCGAGGGTCCGAAAAATGCATCGCGGGTCGTGGCGGTGGCATCAGAGCGCCCTATTAATTCAGACGTGTAGGCCTTGATCGTGTCTGAGACGCCTTTATATCTTTCAATGAAAGTCGAAGATTCCGGGATACTATTCATTGGTATCAGCCTGCCTTCAAGAACAGGTTTTCCCTTTCCGCCATCCTGCTGCGACGGTGTGACGGAGACATGCATCAGTGTCTCTGCCCTGCTGCCCCCATCAAGCAGCAATACCCTTTCTCCTGCGCTGTTATTGATCTCCTTCATGTCCTGCCGATGGTCATGACCACAAAATATCACATCAAACCCTGGAACATTGACCGCCACAGCCAGGGTACTGTTCTCATCATCGCCCGTCTCATCCGCATCTCCCATCCCTGAATGAAATAGGCCTATGATCAGGTCAGGGTCCTCATCTAGCATCACAGGCATCCATTTTCTTGCCGTCTCCACCATGCTTTCAAACCTGATTCCGTGATACAGCGATTCAGGCAACCACCGTGGAACAGACGGAGTAATCAGTCCGAAGACTATAACCTTCATTCCCTGCTTTCTGATAACCGTATATGGGTCAAAATAGGGTTCCCCGGTGCTGATATCCACCGCATTGGCCGCCAGCACAGGGAAATTATATTCGCGCCTGACCCTGTCATATACAGGATGCCCTGCCTCAATGTCATGGTTGCCTGCTGTTGCGGCATCATATCCAAGATGGTTGAGGATATCCGCTATGGCATGTATCCTGGTCGTGTCAACAAAATTGTAATAGTAGGCCAGCGGATCACCCTGAAGGATGTCGCCGTTGTCGAGAAGAATTATTTTATCATTCCCTTCTGCCCCGGTTATTGAGGCCAGGTTGGCCAGTGAGCGGTCAGTGACGGTGCCCTCTGTATTGTCAAATGGCAGCAGCATCCCGTGAAGGTCTGTTGTCACATAAATGTCAAGCCTCTTCTGCTCAGAACATGATGCCACAATCAGAGCCAGAAGGACAATCAGAAATATTTTTTGTGAGAATCTCATTAAGGTTACGGTTTTTATTCTTTTGTAATGGCAGGTATCAGCATCCGCTTACTATTGTTTTTGCCCTTATTCAGGATAAACTGATCAACAAGATCTCCAGAAGCATCAAAAGCCTTATAAGTCAGTTCATTCCCGATAACAGATATGACCTGCCAGGTCTGGGTGTTTGTCATTCCCACCTCCCACCAGGGTTCGGCATCCTGCTTGTACTGCTTGGCCCCGCTTACCGAGACAACATAAACCGCACCTGCATTCCTGTATTTTTTCTCCTCACCATCAGGCATCATCATTCCTCTTGCATATGTGTGATCATGTCCTGTCAGAACCAGGTCAACACCATACTTGTCAATGAGGGGTTTGAATGATTCCCTGATGACCTTGTTATCCCTCCTCGCAGATGTTGAGAAAACCGGGTGATGAAACAACATTACGGTCCATTTGCATGGATTGTTTCCGAGCAGTCCCTCCGCCCACTGGGTTTGCCTGCGGGCTATATCCTCATCCCTCATCATTGCGTCTGAATTCAGAATGATAAATCTTACACCTTGGTAATCAATTGTGTATGATGTCTCTCCGAGTCCCTCAGGTCCGTTCTCGGGAAGGGTGAAACCTGCCCGCCAGTACTTGTTCAGGTCTCTTTTAGATCTATCAGCAGGATCATAATACTCATGATTGCCGGGTGTCGGAAGGATAGGTATCTCTGAATGGATAAAAGCACCGGCTTCGTGCCATTCACCCCATTCATCATCTTGCAATACTGAACCGGATCCTCCGTCAACCAGGTCACCGGAAAAGATCATCAGCCTGGCGTCTGGTGTTGATCTGTAAGCTTGCCTGATTACTCTTGAGTATAAAGAATTTCTGCCCTGAGAATCTCCGAAATAGAGGAAAGAGAAGGGCTGTGGATCTGTTGATGCAGTGGTGAATGTGCACCATTCGCTGGCTGCGGACCCTGAGCCTACGCGATAGGCATAGGTGATCCCTGGTTCCAGTCCTGTGAAATTGACCGAATGAAATCTTCCGACAACCCCGTCTCCTTCCACATCGGAAAATGTGCCTGTAACAATAACAGATGAGTCTGCCAGGAAAATGGTTGGCATGTTTGGAACCAGATGTGCTACAGATTCATTAACAGTAGTATCGGTTCTCCATGTGACAGCCATGGAGGTGGTCGGATCACCCTTGATACTAAGTATAATTCTGTCTGGATCTGTTGAGGGTAAAAAACCTGAAATTCTCTCCTGAGCCTTCAGTTGAGCTGCTGAAATAAACTGGATTAATAGGATTAGTGCAAGTATTCTCATATTAGAGATTTTTCTTTTTATAACAACGGCTGTTGACCTATGGTTGCAAATATATTGAATTATTCCATGGCATTGTATGACCTGCACGCTTGTCTCTCCGTCACTTTTCCTTACTTTTGTTTTACTATGATAGTACGTTCGGGTCTTGATGTTATATCACTGCGAATGCCAGAACAGCTTCGCGGAAAGAGTATTGGCCTTCTGTGCCATTCCTCCAGCATTACTACTGATTTCAGGTTCATTACCGAGGTCTTCGGCAGTGACAGCGGTTGCAGGCTGGCTGCCCTTTTCGGACCGCAGCACGGCATTTCCGGCCAGACACAGGATAACATGATAGAGTGGGAAAGCACCACAGATCCCATCCTGGGTATTCCTGTGCACAGCCTTTACGGCGAGCACAGGAAGCCGACACAGCAGATGCTGGCCGGTCTTGAAGCCCTGGTTGTTGACCTGCAGGATGTGGGGGCAAGACTGTATACATATATATGGACCGTAAAGCACTGCATGGAAGCCTGTGCAGAGGCAGGGATACCGGTATGGATCCTGGACCGGCCCAATCCCATTGGCAGGGTGCAGGCTGACGGACCAGTGCTGAGCGAGGAGTATTTTACTTTTGTTGGCGGAGCTTGCATACCTCTGTGCCACCGTATGACAATCGGCGAGATGGCACTATGGGTCAGGGAGAAATATATACAATCATGCGATATGCACGTTGTGAGAGCTGAGGGATGGAGACGCAACTCGCTCTTCCACGAGACAGGACTGCCCTGGGTTCTCCCCTCTCCTAATATGCCAACACCACAGACTGCGCTTGTGTACCCGGGCACCGTTCTTGCCGAGGCTCTTAATCTTTCTGAGGGCAGGGGAACTGTAATCCCCTTTGAGCTTACCGGGGCTCCATTCATTAACGGCCATACCCTTATCAGGGAACTTAAGGAGAGAAAGCTTGACGGTTGCAGCTTCCGCATGCACGACTTCATACCCACATTCCATAAATTTGCGGGNNCCTGTAGCCACAGCCCTGCATCTGCTTGATGCAATAATCAGGACCTCGCCTGAAGGATCCCTGACATTCAATTCTCCACCATATGAGTATGAATACAGGCTCATGCCTTTCGATATTCTTTCAGGCGACAACCGCATGCGGGAG